>JALWYT010000092.1 GCA_026992705.1 Thiotrichaceae bacterium | reverse complement strand
GCAGTGGACCGGCGGGCACGGCGGTTTTTCGGAGCTCAATCTTACTGGCAAGGTTACTGGTCACCCAAAGCTCTGCGGTTTAATCTCCGCCGGCCCCTGAGCTTGGTCGTTCGGCGTGTAAAGGATGAGATATGAGAATAGAAGATAAGCCTATATCCTCGATTGGTGATTTAATAGAAGCCATGAAGGTTGATATAGGAGATTATCAAGGACCGGTTTGGTTTAGAGGGCAGTCAAAGTCTGAATGGCATTTAGAACCTCGTTTAATGCGAGAAAACAATGAGGTTTCAGAAAACTATTTAATCAACCGTTTTAAGCAAAATGCTACCTACATTCTTGATCACCGTCCCAAAAGTGAATTTGATTGGCTTTTTATCATGCAACATCATTCGGTGCCAACTCGACTTTTAGATTGGTCGGAAAGTCCATTATCTGCAATTTATTTTGCGGTAAATAGTAACAACGATAGCGATGGAGCTTTATGGCTGCTGTTGCCTTGTATTCTGAATGAAAAAAGTAACTATAGGCCAGATTTTGAATTTGAAATTCCGTCTTTTGAGGACGAGCATATGCAAAATTATTTGCCATCTACTATCGCTAGAGAGAGAAGCTCTAAACTTTATCCCATGGCAGCAATAGCTCCACGTAATAGCTCACGAATGCAAGCGCAGCAAGGAGTGTTTACTATTTCACATAGGGAAAACATTTTTATCGAAAAAGTAGGATTGCCTGGCTCTCAAATAGATCATGTGTGGAGATACTTGATTCCATCAGAACATAAAAAAGATATTAATAATGAACTGAAGCTGTTAGGAATCTCCAGATTTCAGCTTTTCCCTGAACTTGAAAGCCTATCTTATGGGATTTAGGAGATGGCAATGAACATAATTAAAACATATCCCATGCAAAATAGTGCCATTTTAAGACTTAACTCCGAGAAGGATGAAATAAATATTTCTCCAGAATATCAGAGAGAAGGCGGCGTGTGGACAAAAGAAAAGAAACAGTTACTTATCGATTCAATTCTTAATGATTATGATATCCCCAAATTATACTTCCATGCATTATCGATAACATTCAAAGAAAAAACCGGAACCTCATATAACTATGCCATAATTGATGGTCGTCAACGTCTTGAAACAATATGGGGATTTATTGAAGGTGAGTTTGCATTATCTGATGATTTTGTTTACCAGGCAGACGAATCAATTAAGGCAGGTGGCATGAAATATAGTGATTTGGCAATTCACTATCCTAAATTAAAGATCAGATTTGATTCGTTTAATCTTCCAATTATAATTGTAGAAACAGACGAAATCGATCTAATTGAGGATATGTTCTCTAGGTTAAATGAGGCTGTCCCACTCAATGCTGCCGAAAAACGAAATGCTATAGGTGGGCCAATGGCTACTTTAATCCGCAATATTTCTGAGCATCAATTCTTTGTTGATAAGGTTGCTTTTAAGAATAACCGTTATCAGTATAGAGAGGTTGCTGCTAAATTGATATTTATAGAAGAAGCTATAACAACTAAAAATAGAATTATTGATACGAAAAAACCATTTCTAGATGCTATGGTTCGTAAGTATAGGGAAAACGGCAAAGAAGGGGAAATTGCCAGATTGAAAAATAATGTTGAATCAGTTCTAACACCTTTAACCTCAGTATTTGAGAATAACGATAGATTATTAAAAGCACAAACTCCAATTCCTATTTTTTATCTTGTTGCCAAAGAGGCTTTGAAAAACAACCTGTTTGATAAATTTAATAGGACATCGCTGATTAGATTTTATGACTCTTTGATTCAGAATCGCAAAAATGCTGAAGAGGATATTACCACAGCTAATTATGACTTATTAGAATTTGATAGACTTTCCCAGCAGGGAACCAATGATTCTAATTCAATAAAGGAACGAGTAAGGATTCTATGTGAATTTTTGGGGATCGCCGAACAATCGGCTGCAAGGGACGGCAAACAGCTCGGCGGCTTTTGAAAGGCCGTGCCCCGCAGAAAGTTCAGTGCGATTTCAACGCACATTGCTCCACATGTTTGCCGCCCCTGAGCCGTAGCGTTGTGCCCTTAATCCCAAAAATCATGCAAGAATCGCAATTCCAAAATTGGCTCATTAAAAACAAATATGACGAAAGAACAATTAGTTCCAGGTTGTCAAATTGTCGTCGAATTGAAGAGTATGA
>JALWYT010000091.1 GCA_026992705.1 Thiotrichaceae bacterium | reverse complement strand
AATCACAAATAAATCCTTATCATCCCCGCCTGAGATTGAGAAGCTTAAATTATCCTCCTCATAATCCATTGCGGTTACCGTGGTCACTGCGGTTTGATTTTCTTCTACTGAAATTGCAGCCGTTGCCTCACCACCATCAGAAGTAATAATCGGAGCGTCATTCACTGCCTCAAGCACCAAACGAGCCTCTGCGACATCGGATACTAAACCAGCCGCATCCGTGGCTTTTACCTGCAATAAACGATCATCATTATTAGGACGTAGCGTTGGCGTATGATCCAAGTTCTGATAAGTCAATGACAACAACAACTCAGACAACGCCTCATCAGGTACAGAGGACGTTCCATCAGGAGCGGTTACTGTAAAGACACGATCAGCCGCCACATAAGCAATCTGCATCTCAACATTAGCCCCATTAACCACACTCGTTAAAGTGACCGTCTTATCAGTATCCAAAGCAAACGCCTCACCTAAGACAGAAAGAATCTCATCCGCCCCATCAGGTGCAGCCGATAAACTCATGCTCAAAGAAACAAGATCATTCTCCTGCAAATCAAACACACCCGCTGAAGCATCCGCTAACAATACCGCAGGCTCATCCTCTATAAACAAGACCGTGTTATCTGTTTGAGCCTTCTCAAAAGAAATATCTGAGATAGCAAAGTCTAACCAAGACGGATTCTCATTAGCATCGGCTTGAGAACCGTAGGTAATAACGACGGTATCGACTAAGCCAGTAAACTGTACATGTACATTACCACTGTCAGCATTGCCAGCGACAGGGTTTCCTGCTGCTGCAATAGCAGTATTGGCATTAATCGTAACAGCATTTGTATCAACCGCAGTTAATTCCTGCGATACAGGATTGCCGGCAAATAGCCCTTTAACTGAAATTTGTTCCATTTGTGAAGATGGCACTAAGCTACCCGAGTCTATATCTAGCAAATTAAACGAAACATTTGAAACAGGACGATCAAACGTAATGACTAATTTACCTGTTTCATCTATTGTCACAGGATCAATAACCCAACCTAAAGATTGTTCACTAGCACCTAAGCCACCTGTAATATTGGTATTATCACTAATATCAACGTAGTTAACTGCTCCACCAAAGTTTAGCCTGACAGCAACGCCATCAACAATAAATTGATTGCTATTACCAGTATTCCAGTTTTCTTGATTCCAATCTAGGTCTGAAGTAATGCCATAATTGCTATTTAAGAAAACTAATGGTATATCTTCAACAGGGTTCACCGTAATTACTACCTTAGCTGTTGCTGATGCACCTACCGTATCGGTGACTTTATATACAAAGCTATCACTACCATTAAACTGTGGTGCAGGCATATAAGTATATGTCCCTGTTGTTGCATTAAGCTTTAAGGTTCCGTGTTGCACGTCTGTATCCAAGCTAAAACTCAAAGCATCACCGTCATCATCATGAACATCATTTGCAATCGAGTCAGTAACCACTATATCCTCATCGGTTGTTAAAGTTTCACTGGCTGCAATAGGAGCATCATTGACATTGAGGATATTAACAGTAATCTGTTGGGTGGTTGATAATCCGTTCACATCTGTTGCAGTAACTTCAAGTTGATAAGTATTGTTGGCATCACTGTCTAATGGATTTTCAAAATTAGCAGCTTCTAGTAATTGTAATACACCTGTGTTTGCATCAATATTAAAGAAGTTTGCTTCACTGCCTCCAGTGATAGTAAAACTAACATTAATATTATTTTCTGTTGTAACAGTTACCGTATTTACTGCTGTTTGATTTTCCTCAATATCTATTTGATCACTCGAGGTAAAAATAGGTGGAACATTATTAATCGCTGCATAAGTAAACTTTCCACACCATATACATAATAAAAAAACGGTAATAATATTAAGTATTACTTGGTGATATTTGGGATAGTAAACGTTAGATACACTTAATCGTGATACAAAAATATGACTTCTGTTAGTTTGGGAGGGCATTAGATACTCCTGAATCTTTCTTCTTAATTAATTTTTATAATGTGATGCAAAAGATAGCCTGAATGTTAGTATGACTTTTTATAAATTTATTTAATTTTAGTATATTAACAATAATTATATTAACAGAGACTAAATAATATTAATATTACTGTATCTGAAGCTATTAGTTACCAAAGCTAAAACAGTGATTAAGTATGATGACCCCATATTTATACAAG
>JALWYT010000090.1 GCA_026992705.1 Thiotrichaceae bacterium | reverse complement strand
AGATAAACTCGTGGTTTGGCTATTAGAAAGAGCGCGAATAACTGAGAAACAAAGTGATTTTTTCTCAATTGTTCACTAAAAATCCACTGATAACAGGTTGCAAAGTGATGAATGATAATATAAATGCTGGGCCATCCAGCATTTTAATACCAACCGTGATTGAACAATCCGCTCGTGGCGAGAGGGCTTATGATATTTATTCTAGGCTGCTCAAAGAGCGAGTGATTTTTTTAGTTGGTGAAGTTGAAGATCACATGGCTAATATTGTGGTTGCACAATTGCTCTTTTTAGAATCTGAAAATCCTGAAAAAGATATACATTTATATATTAATTCGCCAGGCGGAGCTGTCACTTCTGGACTAGCTATTTATGACACTATGCAGTTTATAAAGCCAGATGTCAGTACTTTGTGTATTGGTCAAGCTGCCAGTATGGGGGCTTTGCTATTAGCAGCAGGTGCGGATGGTAAACGTTATTCTTTACCCCATTCACGGATGATGATTCATCAACCATTAGGCGGTTTTCAAGGTCAAGCTACTGATATTGAAATTCATGCCCGTGAAATGTTAAATGTGCGCGAGCGTCTAAATAATATACTTGTTCGACATACGAAACAGTCTTTGGAAACAATCCAAGCAGATACTGAGCGAGATAATTTTATGGAGGCGCAAGTGGCGCAAGAATATGGACTTATTGATGCCGTCTTATCAAGCCGGTAAGCTTTGGCAATGCTAGAATAAAAAAATTTATAGGAAACTTGCGATGGCTGATAATAAAATCGGGGAATCTACCTCAAAAGATGGCCGCATGCTCTATTGTTCTTTTTGTGGAAAAAGTCAACAAGAGGTTGGTAAACTGATTGCTGGGCCATCAGTATATATTTGTGATGAATGTGTTGGATTGTGTGAGGACATCATACAAGAGGATAGCCCTGAAGGCGTTAAGACTGATAGTAGTGGCTTGCCAACCCCACATAAAATTAATGAGCATTTAAATGATTATGTAATTGGGCAAGTACATGCAAAAAAAGTGCTTTCTGTAGCTGTGTACAATCATTACAAGCGTTTGGAAACTCAAAATCAAACTACTAAAAAAAATGATGTTGAGCTTTCTAAAAGTAATGTTTTACTAATAGGACCTACAGGTAGTGGCAAAACTTTACTAGCCGCTACACTGGCACGCATGTTAGATGTGCCATTTGCAATGGCAGATGCTACGACATTGACTGAAGCTGGCTATGTTGGTGAAGATGTGGAGCATATTATACAAAAGCTGTTGCAAAATTGTGATTTTGATGTTGACAAGGCGCAGCGAGGTATTATCTATATAGATGAAATTGATAAAAGCAGCCGCAAATCGGATAATCCCTCAATAACCCGAGATGTCACGGGAGAAGGCGTACAGCAAGCTTTATTGAAATTAATTGAAGGTACAATAGCCTCAATACCTCCACAGGGCGGTAGAAAACATCCAAAACAAGAATTTTTACAGGTTGATACTACTAATATATTATTTATTTGTGGCGGAGCTTTTGCAGGTTTAGAAAAAGTAATTCAAGCTCGTACTGAAAAAAGTGGTATTGGCTTTGTTGCTGAAGTTAGCTTAAAAGAAGATAAGCGCAATTTAAATCAATTATTGGATGCCCTAGAACCAGAAGATTTAATGAAATATGGCTTAATTCCTGAGTTGGTTGGACGTTTACCAGTGACTTCGACACTTCATGAATTGGAAGAAAAGGAGCTGGTGCAGATTCTCACTGAGCCTAAAAATGCTTTAACTAAGCAATATGCGCGTCTATTTGATATGGAAGGTACTGATTTAGAATTTAGCCCAGAAGCCTTAATTGCTATTGCTCGTAAAGCGATGGATAGGAAAACGGGAGCAAGAGGCTTGCGCTCAATCCTAGAGCAGGTGCTATTAGATACCATGTATGATTTACCTTCTATGAATGATGTAACTAAGGTTATTGTTAATGAATCTGTTATTAAAGGACAATCTCAACCATTAATTGTGTATAAAAATGCGGAACAAATAGCAGTAGGAGAGTAAGTTCGTATGATTATACCAATACTTCCATTAAAGGATGTAGTTGTCTACCCACACATGGTGATTCCATTGTTTGTGGGTAGGGAAATGTCGATTTCGGCTTTAGAAGTCGCTATGGCTAATAACCACAATAAACAGGTTTTCTTAGTTACGCAAAAAAATGCAAGCAAAA
>JALWYT010000089.1 GCA_026992705.1 Thiotrichaceae bacterium | reverse complement strand
AATCCGCTGTAACATTTCGTTATTGGAATCACCACGCCAGTATGCCCCTGCAACTTTCATGATTTTAACCGCAGGAATCTTGCCTGTACTTGGTACATGCGGACCACGACAAAGATCAATAAAATCACCTTGTTTATACAGTGATAAATCCTCATCGGACGGAATGCTTTCGATAATCTCCGCCTTATAGTCCTCCCCTATATCTTTGAAGAATTGAATCGCCTCATCTCGTGGCATAATGCTACGCTCAATGGGAATATTCTCCTTGATGATTTTTTGCATTTCTTTTTCAATGGCTTGCAAATCCTCAGGAGAAAATGGCTGCTCAGGAGCAAAATCGTAGTAAAAACCATCTTCAATAACAGGGCCAATCGTCACCTGTGTTTTGGGGAAGAGTCGCTTAACCGCCTGAGCCATTAAGTGAGCAGAAGAGTGACGGATGATTTCTAAACCTTCCTCATCGCGTGAGGTAACAATGCTTAATTCAGCGTCATCATCAATCAGATAACTCGCATCAACTAATTTACCATTCACCTTACCCGCCAAGGTCGCTTTCGCCAAGCCTGGACCAATATCAGAGGCAACATCAAGAACAGAAACGGGATGATCAAATGAGCGTTGGCTTCCATCAGGAAGAGTAATATTTGGCATAGTCTTATCTCCAGTGGTGACCCATACGAGAGGCCACGTGCATTTTTATTGTTACGTTAAATGCTAATAAATAAAAAACCGAGGAAAATCCCTCGGTTTACGAACATGTTTTCATGTGCATTCTATAAATGACTATCACAAAGTCAAGCTATAGAGACTATTTCTCTGTATCACTGGCAACTACCGCCGCATATAAGGTTTTATACGCCCCTGCTATCCGCTCAATCACATCAACATGAGCCATATCACGAGCATGTAAACCATGCGTAAAAATTTTATCAATATCAGGTTTCTGCAATGCTGCAATTAAAATATCCGCTGCGACCCTTTTGCTATCATCATTCATCGACCTTCTCCCTTTAAGCAAACCACAAAATAAGTTTAGTTCAACATCTCCACTCTGACTTGAGAAAAAACAAGGTAATTCGCAAAAAAATGCGTAAACTTAGCTACTTTCAAATCTGAATCTACATTGAAGTCACTGATTCAGATTCAAATATAGTAAAGGTATAGCAATGAAAAAATGGTTAATTCCTCTATTACTTGGTATTTATATGGCACTGATGATTAAAATGATATTTTTCAAAGATCCTGCTGAAGTCAAAGCCATTAACACCCAACTACAAAGCAATGCAGAGTTAATGCAATATCCCTATAAATTTCGTGTTATTAAAATTGATAACGGCGTTGCAACCGTCACCTCTCCCCGCTCTGCTCAAGTTTCTGTACTACACGCATTAAAAATCATTCACCCCGAACACGCTTATAAAAGCCCTGACAGCCCTGAAATTATTCAAGATCAAAAAGAACTCGCCACTCTGCAAGAAATCGCCGCAAAAATCATCAAATCCTCGCCTGATGTTTCCCGTATTGAATGGCAAATTGATAAAGCATGGCTAGAAAGCAATGGAATTGATATGAGCTATATGTAGGGTTATTATCCATTTTATTTATGTGTGCTAAAGGTCAAATAAATCATGGATATTACTTCTCACCTTTATGACATTAATTTGAATGACTTTGAAAGCAAAGTATTAGAAGCCTCCCATAAACACCCTATTCTTGTGGATTTTTGGGCAGAGTGGTGTTCTCCCTGTATCTTTATTGCTCCCGTTTTAGTAAACGTTATTGAAGAATACGACGGAGCTGTTGCACTTGCCAAGATTGAAGTGGACGAAGGTGAAAATATGAAATTAGCTGGGCAGTACCAAGTTCGTGGCTTCCCAACGATTATTTTATTTGAAAAAGGAAAAGAAGTCGCCAGATTCAGCAGTGCTCGATCACAAAGCTATATTGAAGAATTTATTGAAACAAACAGCACACTACTGTAATTAATTGAGGATACACAAAATGGACGTAATGGAAAGAATCCAAAAATACGTGGACGAAAATCCAGTCATGATTTTTATGAAAGGCGAACCTAGAATGCCAATGTGCGGCTTCTCTAGCCAAGCGGCTCAAGCATTAATGGCATGTGGCAAAGAATTTGGCTACTGTAATGTCATTGCTGACCCAGAAATCATGGAAAACCTACCCAGATTCGCAACTTGGCCAACATTCCCACAAGT
>JALWYT010000088.1 GCA_026992705.1 Thiotrichaceae bacterium | reverse complement strand
ATCCTAAATCTAATTTACCTTTTTTATAATTACTATCTATGAATCTTTCTGAACTTAAGAAAAAAACAACTAGCGAACTTTATGAACTAGCCAAATCAATGGGCATTGATAGCCTTTCTCGTGTTAGAAAAGAAGAGGTTATCTTTGCAATATTGAAAGCACATGCTAAAACAGGTGAGCCTATATATGGTGGCGGTACTTTAGAAATCTTACAAGATGGATTTGGCTTTTTGCGTTCTCAAGATAGTAACTACGTTGCTGGAGCTGATGACCTCTATGTATCACCAAGTCAAATACGACGTTTTGCACTTAGAACAGGTGATACTGTGGAAGGTAAAATTAGACCTCCTAAAGATAATGAACGTTACTTTGCATTATTAAAAGTTGATCGAATTAACTTTGATCCACCAGAACAGTCTCGTCATAAAATATTATTTGAAAATCTTACACCATTACATCCTGATGAAAGGCTAAAAATGGAACGCGGTAATGGGAGTACAGAAGATATTACTGCAAGAATTATTGATATTGTTGCTCCTGTTGGAAAAGGTCAGCGTGGCTTGATTATCGCTCCGCCTAAAGCGGGAAAAACAATGATGCTGCAAAATATTGCCCAAAGTATTGCGACGAATTACCCTGATGCATATTTAATGGTGCTATTAATTGATGAACGACCAGAGGAAGTGACAGAAATGTCACGTATGGTACAAGGTGAGGTATTATCCTCAACTTTTGATGAGCCTGCAACACGTCATATTCAAGTCGCAGAAATGGTGATTGAAAAGGCTAAAAGATTGGTTGAACATAAAAAAGATGTAGTAATTTTATTAGATTCTATTACCCGTTTAGCTCGTGCTTATAACACTGTTGTACCATCATCAGGCAAGGTTTTAACAGGTGGTGTCGACGCGAACGCATTACATCGACCTAAACGATTCTTTGGTGCGGCAAGAAATATTGAAGAAGGTGGAAGTTTAACAATCCTTGCTACAGCACTTGTTGATACAGGTTCTAAAATGGATGAAGTTATCTATGAAGAATTTAAGGGTACAGGTAATATGGAAATTCATCTTGATCGTAAAATTGCTGAAAAGCGAGTATTCCCAGCAATTAATGTCAATCGCTCAGGTACTCGCCGAGAAGAGCTACTCACAACCGATGACGAACTTAAAACACTTTGGGTATTACGTAAATTCTTACACCCGATGAGTGAAATTGAAGGAATGGAATTCTTACTAGACCGCCTAACTAAAACAAAAACTAACCAAGAATTTTTTGATATGATGAAAAGCTAAAGCTGAGATTAAAAGTATTACTGGAGCACTTGCTCTAGTAAAGCAGAACGGTAAATTTTTATATTACTAAGTCAAGGCTAAGTTAAGGTATGGTATTGAGCTTAAATGATAAATTTTCTTAAATTAATTCCCAGTGCATAAAGTCCAACAAAAAAGCTTCCTAATGCGGCAATAATAAGCATTGTAAGCCATAATAAACGCTCAAACCCTGCGGCATCCTTCCACCATACGCCAGTTGGCATAATCAATAACATTACTGCAACCATTAAGCCTGTTGCAAGGAATACTTTTACTAAATAGCTTAACCAACCTGTTTGAGCTTGGAAAATCCCCTGTTTGTGAAGCAAATAGAATAATAAACCTGCATTCACATACCCTGCTAATGCAGTGGAAAGAGCCAAGCCCGCGTGTGCTCCTTGATAGCCTCCCATAAACCAAGGGACAACAATCACAACATTCAAAATCATATTTGAAACGATGGAAATCAAACCAACTTTTACAGGCGTTTTGGTGTCTTGCCGTGAATAAAACCCAGGAGCTAGCACTTTGACTAAAATAAATGCAGGCAAGCCCAAGGCATAGGTCGAAAGGCTAAGAGCGGACATTTGTGTATCAAACCAAGTAAATTCACCATAGCTAATAACACTAGAAATAATCGGAACTGCTAACACAATTAAGCCCACCATTGCTGGAACAGCAATTAATAAAGCCAATCGAACCGCCCAATCTAAAGTCTCAGAAAACGCTTTACCCTCTTTAATTGCATGATCTTGTGAAAGTTTCGGCAAAATCACCGTACCAATTGCCACACCAAATAAAGCCAATGGTAACTCCACAAAACGATCCGAATAATACAACCAGCCCATGCTACCGACAGCAAGAAAGGAAGCGACAAAAGTATTAAGCAATAAATTAACCTGAGCTGCAGAAGAACCGAGTAAAGCGGGAGCCATGAGCTTCATAATTTTCTTTACGCCCTTATGCCCACGCTTAAATTTAGGACGCGGGAATACACCAAGCCGATACACAAAGGGCAGTTGAAAACCTAATTGAACAACACCACCTGCAAATACCCCCCATGCCAAGGCGGTAACTGGCTCATCAAATAATGGGGCAATCCAAATAGCACTGATAATTAAAACAATATTCAACAATACAGGCGTGAGCGAAGGTACTGCGAATTTATTAAATGTGTTTAAAATGCCTGCGACTAAAGCTGATAATGAAATAAAGAAAATATAGGGAAAGGTGATTTGTAATAAATCCGCAGCAAGCTCAGGCTTTGCATCTGCTTTGTTTTCAAAGCCTGCCACAAAGGTAGCAATAATAAAGGGTGAGCTAATAATCCCCACGACCATGATAAACAGCAAAACCAAGCCCAGCGTCCCTGTAACATGATCAATTAAATCCCTTAACTCCTGTTTACTTTTGGTTTTTTTGTATTCAGATAAAACAGGCACAAAAGCCAGTGAAAATGCTCCCTCTGCCACCAAACGTCGCATTAAATTAGGAATCCGAAAAGCAACTAAAAATGCCTCATAAGCTCCATCGACAGGAAAATAGCGGGCAAAAATAGCATCCCGAACTAAACCTAAAATGCGGGAAATCATGGTCATTGCACTAAAAATAGCACCAGAGCGAAGTAATCGACGCATTATTCTTCTCTTTATTTTTTGATGAAAAAAGAGTTGTAGCCTAATACGGTATTCTCTAAATATAAAGACTATAAATTGCTAATATCAGCAATATAAATTCAACTATGGCAAGGGTTTTCCAAAAGGCTGTAGGATTACGTTCAATGAATGGTTCAACTTTATTAGAGCGAATTAACTCAGAATTTGGTTTGGATAAATCGGCTACAAACTCTGATAGCAAACTATAGCGTTTATCAGGGTTTGGATGGACAGCTTTACGGACTGCTAAATCAATCCATTCTGGTACTTGTGGATTGTATTCTCTAATAGACGTATAAATGAATTTCTTTTTTGCTGCTCGTTCAGGACTGATTTCTCCATAGGGAAGTTTACCAGTAAACATTTCATAAGCAATTACACCGAGTGAATAAATATCAGAACGATTTGTGCCTGGTTCACCACGAAAATATTCAGGAGCAGAGTAATTAGCAGTACCAACAATGTTGTTATGCTCAATTACTGATTGAATTTCTGCCAAGCCAGCAACTTTAGTCGAGCCAAAATCAATAATAACGAGTGTATTGTTTTTATCAATAATTATATTATCGGGCTTAAGGTCTTGGTGAATCATTTCCATACGGTGCATACAGCGTAAGCCACGAGCAATTTGGTCAATACTTCCCCGTACCTGAGTGATACTTGCTTTAGGATTTTCTGATATCCATTGTTTGAGAGTTTGCCCATGAATATACTGGACAATTGTATATAAAAAGTTACGTGGACGTTTTTGAGCACAGACTTTAATCAAATGGGGTGAATCTAGCCGTTTAGCAACCCATTCTTCGTGTAGAAATAAGTCGATATAAGAAGGATCATCTTCAAAATTAATAGATGGTGTTTTTATAACAACCTCACGTACTTCATCCTTCATTTCATCATAAAAAGTATCTTCAGCAAGATATACCTGGCTACGTGAGGTCGCATTTAGTTCACGAATGATTTTGAAACCATCAATTACATTACCTGCTTTTAAGTCAGGAGGAAAGGGGAGGCGAGTTAACTTCTCATAGTATTCAGTTTTGTTAGCTTTGGCAATATTATCGATACGAACAACTTGGCAAGTAACATTATCATCACTTTTATTCTTAAGGGCAACGCCTAAAATAATATCACTGGCTTGTTGAGGGTTATTTTTATGTGTGGTTAAGAGTTTTGCAATGTCTGCATCAGACATAAAATCATGAATACCATCTGTACTGAGAAAATAAATATCTCCAATTTGAATAGGTGTGCGGTAGTAGTCAATTTCTAAATGGCTATCAATACCTAAAGCTCGACTAAGGTATTCACGATCATTACTAATCCAGATTCGGTGATCAGTAGTAAGTTGTACAAAATCATTGTCGCGTAGTCGATAGATACGACTATCACCAATATGAAATAAATGGGCAGTTTGTGATTTAAGTACCATTGCACTAAAGGTTGTTACCAAACCTTTAGAAGAGCTATAGCGTTTTTGTCCTTGTGAAAATAACATACTATTAAGTGCCGACATGATGCGGTTTACAGCATGTTTGACAGTCCAGGACTCAGGTGTGCTGTAATAGTCTGTCAAGAATTGCTTTACACTAAGCTGACTAGCTTCTTTGCCGCCATCACTGCCACTCATACCATCGGCAATAGCAATTGTAATACCTTTGTTTTCTAATTGGGCATCATCAGGGATATAAGCTCCATAAAAGTCTTCATTATCTGCTTTAATTCCTGCGGAGGAGCTTTGCCCGAGTGTAATTGCAAGTTTTCTAGGCATTAGCGTTTATATTCTTCAATATTAAGCTCTTTGACTTTGCGAGTTAAGGTATTACGTCCTATTCCCAGTAGTTCAGCAGCTTCTGCTTTTTTTCCTGTAGTGTGAGCTAATGCAGTGGTAATCATGATTTTTTCATAAATCGGTGTAATATGATCTAAAAGTGGTAGGGTTTGATTCGCTAAACAGTGTTTAGCATATTGAATAAGAGCTTGCTCCCAATTTTTAGTTTCTGTGGACTTCTCTGAAGAGAGTAATTCAGATGGTAAATCATCGAGTTGAATTTCTCGAGTCGTTGCCATAACAGTTAACCAGCGAGCAGTATTTTCTAACTGGCGAACATTGCCAGGCCATTTAAGTGATTGCATATATTCAATGACTTCATTTGTTGCAGTTTTGGTTTCAACTTCTAATTCGAGGGCAGATTTATTAAGAAAGTATTGTAATAGTTCTGGAATATCTTCTGGTCGTTCTCGCAGAGCAGGTGAATGAATGCGAATGACATTAAGACGATGGTATAAATCTTCTCTAAATAAACCTTCTTGTACATGTTTAGCAAGGTTTTGATGGGTGGCTGCAATAATTCTAACATTAACTTTCACAGGTAGGCGACCACCGACACGATAGAATTCACCATCTGCTAATACACGTAGTAAACGAGTTTGTAATTCGGCAGGCATATCACCAATTTCATCTAAAAATAATGTTCCACCATCAGCTTGCTCAAAGCGACCTTTGCGTAATGCAGTGGCACCTGTGAATGCACCTTTTTCATGTCCAAATAATTCTGACTCCAACAAGTCTTTAGGTATTGCTGCTGTATTAATCGCAATAAAGGTTTTATTAGCACGTGGACTATGGGCATGTAATGCTTTTGCAATTAATTCTTTTCCTGTACCTGATTCACCCGTAATTAAGACAGAGATACTGGACTTTGATAAACGACCAATAGTACGAAATACATCTTGAATAGCGGTTGAGCTGCCAATAATATCTTTTTTTTTGATACGTACTTCAGGCTCTTCGACAACAGCATTTTTTGAGCGATATTCTTCACAAGCACGTTTAGCCAGCTCAATAGCTTCATTGATATCAAAAGGTTTAGCAAGGTACTCAAAAGCACCACTTTGATAAGCAGAAACTGTAGTATCTAAATCAGAATGAGCCGTCATGATAATGACTGGGATATTAGGGTATCGAGATTGCATTTCTTTTAAGAAAGAAAAACCATCCATTCCTGGCATGCGAATATCACTGATTAATACTTCTGGTTGCTCTTTTTTTAAAGCAAGCAGTGCACCATCAGCAGATTTGAATGTAGTTACCTCCATTCCTGCACGAGTAAGTGCCTTTTCTAAAACCCAACGAATGGACTTATCATCATCAATTACCCATATATTTTCTGGTGTCATCATTTAGCTTCCTGCTAATATTTGCCTGAATCATTAATTCACTATTGTTCTACTTTGTAGTGAGGTCTTGATTTAGGTAATGTTATAGACTATTTGATCAAACTAGAGATAATCAGAGATTAAATGATTAATTTCGGTTTAATGGAATATATATATTAAATATAGTTTTTCCTGACTTTCGTTCAAACTCAATTAAACCATTATGACGATTTATTAATGATTGAGCGATAGAAAGTCCAAGTCCTGCCCCCTCTGCATTACCACTAATCATAGGAAAAAATATTTTATCCTGTAATTCGGTAGGAATACCTTCACCACTGTCAATAACTGAAGCACGTAATACGAGTGGATATAAAGTATGGTTGATAGTGAAATGACGCTCTATTCGTGTTTTAAATATTAATTCACCACTATCACCTAATGCTCGTATTGCATTATTAGCAATATTTAAAACAACTTGTACTAATTGATCTCTATCGCCAATAAATTCGGGAATACTTGGATCGTAATCATTAAGTATATGAATACCATTAGGTTTGCAAGTCAGTAATAATTGCCGGACATGCTCCATAACTTCATGAATATTAACACTTGTCATTTTAGGGAGTCTCGATGAACCTAACATTCGGTCGATTAAACTTTTTAAACGATCTGCTTCCGAAATAATAATTTGTGTATATTCTCTTAAATTAGGATCTTCAAATTCACCTTCAAGTAATTGAGCCGCACCACGTATGCCACCTAAGGGATTTTTTACTTCATGAGCAATACCTTGTAATACCGTTTGGCTAGTTTTTTGCTGTACAACAATTTGTTCGTCTCGAGCGATACGTAGTTGTCGATCAACTTGGTTCATTTCTAATAAAGAACCAATGACTTTGTTGCTTTTTAATAAGGGAGTAACAGCACAATCAACTGTAATTTTTTTCCCATCAGATAATTGAACTTTTCCTTCACGGGTAACATGGCTTTGTTGTTCATTGATTGCACGTATTACATGATTGTATAAGTGTGATGAATCAATTAAGTGAGTAAGTTTTTTATTTTTATACTGGTGAATACTGTGACTTGTTAAATTCTCAGCCGCAGGATTCATATATTGTACTCGTAATGATGTATCAACAATGATTATGGAGCAAACCATTGCCTCAAATACATCAGTATAAGCTAGAAAATTATTTACCATGAGTGTTGGTATTTCTATTCAGATTACTTACAAATAGATTCAATATTAATAGTGGAATCTATTTGTAAGTAATCTATTAAATCAGTGTAGCTAGACTTAAAAAAAGCGGGTAATAAAAGCCCGCTTTTTATTGAAGAATGCTCTGATCAACTATAATCAATTTCATTTATTAAAAAACTTCATCTAATTAATCAAGTGAACTAAAGTGTATTTTAAATATTCCTTGATTAAACTTATTTTAGGGAAGCTTAATATAATAAAAAGATTCAAGCAGTAGTTGGTCAGAGACTACTAAAGTTACAGGATATAAGCTCTTTCATCATGCTCTGCTGTATCA
>JALWYT010000087.1 GCA_026992705.1 Thiotrichaceae bacterium | reverse complement strand
CAGTAACAAGTAACAATTTATAAAACAAGGAAGCAGAAAATATAAATATCGTAAACAGAATAGCAATACCATGTAATACAATAATAAGACTAGCAAGCTGTCGTGACTGCCTAGGCAATATTATAAGCGGTACATTATAGGTATTATGTGACATAACCTATTCCCATATCTAGTGAATTATGGAAATAACTGTGTCTAATAAAGATAAAACTTACGATTGTAATCGTCGCATAATACCTTTTACATAACTTTGAGTTTCCTTAAACGGAGGGATACCACCATATTTTTCCACATTTCCTGGACCTGCATTATATGCTGCTAAAGCTAATGGAATATTATAATTAAATCGTACAAGCATTTTTTTCAAATATTTTGCCCCACCATCAACATTTTCATGAACATTATAGCTATTTTTGACTTTCATTAAACGTGCTGTACCTGGCATTAATTGCATCATGCCCTGGGCACCTGCTCGTGATTTGGCATAAGGGTTTAAACAAGATTCTGCATACGATACAGCTAATAATAATTTTTCACTAATTTGATATTTACGAGCAGCACGTTGAATCGTTGGCATGTGCTGTCGCATACGATTTTGAATTTCTTGGTGAGATACCCGACGACAACGATTATCGACTGCCTTAAAACGATAAGCTAAACTTTTTGCTTTACGATTCTGATATTGTGCATGGTATCTAGCACGTTTTAGTTCGTACTCCTTATTTTTAGCTAGTCTCAACTGTTCATTTAATGTTTGTTTTTTTAAAACCACACTAGAAGAAACTGTTGAGGTTTTTTCGGGAGTAGATCCGCAACCAACAAGAACAAGAGTTGGAATAATACTCATTACTATTGTTTTCATAATCGTCTATCTTTGTAAGTTAACCTAAATATTCATAATTTAAGCTTATTATTTAAGAAAAAATACTACATTTTGAGAGATTCGTCATAGAGTATAGGTGTATTTTATAATTTTTTTTGGAGAATGAATAAAAATGGTTCTAACAACTAAACGATTGCTGTAACTTCGTCAACTACTTTATGCCATTTATCCATATCCAATAAAGCACTTCTATTAATAAATAACCCTGCTTTCATCTTAGTCAATCGTTTCATAGCTGTCTGATCTTGAAAAAAATTCAAATTATCCAAAACATCAATTACACCTTCTCGATTATTGCAAAGCAATACCATATCACAACCTGCCGATAGTGCCGCCTCTGCTCTTTCTGCATAACTGCCCGCCACTGAAGCACCTTCCATATTCAAATCATCACTAAAGATAACACCGTCAAAGGCAATTTGTTGACGCAATACTTCTTTTAACCAATAGCTTGAAAAACCTGCTGGATGCTTATCAAGCTTTTCATAAATAACATGAGCAGGCATTACGGCATCTAAACTATTTTTTGCCAGTTTAGCAAAGGGGATAATATCGTCAGCCCATATTTCATCAGCCGTGCGAGTATCAACGGGAACGCCTAGATGCGAATCCACTTGCACGACCCCATGCCCTGGGAAATGTTTGCCCGTTGCAGGCATACCAACATCGTGCATTCCTTTGATATAAGCCTCTGCAAGCTTGACGACATCATTTGGATTACGCCCGAAAGAGCGGTCGCCAATCACTTCACTTACGCCATAGTCTAAATCCAGTACAGGTGCAAAGCTAAAGTCAATGCCAACTGCCCTGACTTCTGCCGCCATTAACCAGCCTGCCTTTCTTGCCAAGAGCAATGCCTCATCAGGATTTTCTTGATATTTTTTCCCTAAGCTTGCAATAGCGGGAAGTTCAGTAAATTCAGAGCGGAAGCGTTGCACTCGCCCGCCTTCATGATCAACAGCGATTAAGAACTCATCTCCCACCACTTCACGCACCATGCGTGTTAAATCGGTAATTTGCTGGGCTGATTCATAATTCCGTGTGAAGTAGATAAGTCCCCCTGTCATGGGGTGGCGTAGTAATTCTTTTTCTTCTTGTGTTAGTTCTATTCCGTCTAAATCTAACATTAATGAGCCCATTGACACAGTGGCATCTCCTGGTATTTTGTAATCATAAACAAATGGGATAATAGAATGCTTAAACAAAATTGACTATGTATTTTTAGAAACTTTAATCAAATGGCAATATTAAGGGAGTAGTGCACAGAAAAATAAATTTCTAGTTAAAAAAATATTCATCTATTGTTAATATCATTAGTGGTTAAAATTTAGCTAAAAAATACTTGCATAAACTAATTT
>JALWYT010000086.1 GCA_026992705.1 Thiotrichaceae bacterium | reverse complement strand
AATCTTCGACCTTCAGTAATCGGGCAAAGGCATATGATAAGGTATTTTTGGTATCAGATGCAGGCTATGAGCGTTATGAACAGAATTTGATGAATATTTCTATGGATCGTTTTGTTAAGATTGGTCGCCCTCAGTTAGATTGGTTTGAGCCAATTTCATTACCACGTACGAATGGTCGTAAGGTAGTTTTGTATGGTCCGACCTGGGAAGGTGCTCATTTGTCGATGAATTTTAGTTCATTGGTGGACTTTGGTTCTACGATTGTTGAGGAAATTTTGTCAAGTGATACGTATTTCTTGGTGTATCGTCCTCATCCAAGTACAGGAAGTCGTGATAGAGCAACGGCTGAAGCTGACCGTTTGATTCGTGAGCAAGTCAATACAAGTGATAATGCAGTTGTGTTGGATGACTGTGACATTAATGCAGTGTTTTCGTTTATTGATATTTCAATTTTTGATAATTCAGCAATTGCAGTAGATTTTTTGCATTATGATAAGCCGATGCTAATGACGGATTATTTTTATCGGATTCAGGGGCGGGAATCTCGCCCTAAGGTAGTTGAGGCGTGTACATTACTTAATGCTGACAATATTAATGATGTACTTAATATTGTGGAAAATGAACTTACATTTGACCATCATCGAGATATTCGTGCTGAAATGCGATCTTATTTTCTCGGTAATTATCGTCATGGGGAAAGTACTCAAGCATTTATTCGTGAAGTAAAACAGGTGATAGCATGGCGTAACCAATTATTAGCTGAAATTGAACTTAAACATGCTAATAACTATGAGAATTAGACAAATGTAGTGCTTTACTTAATTAATAAGCTGTTTTTGTAGGTGGTGTATTTAATAATGTTCCTAGCATCCTTTCAATAAACTGTTTAATTTTTTCGGCATTTGTACCTGTAAACTGAATGCCAATGCCTGCTTTAGTATTTGTATGTTTTATATCAGGTGTAATCCATACTACTGTTCCCTGAATAGGAATTTTTTTGCCAAGCTGTTTAAGCAAAAGATAAGCAGTTGCTTTGTCACCGATATTATATTCTTCTTTTGTTGGGACAAAAATTGCTCCTGATTCAATGAATGGCATGTAATGTGCGTGCAGTTCTGCATTATCCTTTATGATAAGTGAGAGTGGTTTATTGTTAGTGTTCATAATGACTCATCCTTCTATTTGCTTTTCGCTTCTAACCATATAAGTAACATTTTTTCCACGAATAAGATTTTATTAACAGGATGATTGGCTAATTTTATAAGACTAAGTAAACTATCGTATAACTTCCAAAGTTTGCTAACATTTAATAATAAATTCAATTGTTTAAGTTCTTTATTTATATCTAGAGCACGATAGTTTTTATCAACTGCTTGATTTAGTATCGCATGGTTTAACAAGTCTTGAGTCCAAGATAATTGCCAACTTAAAAGTGTTGTAAAATTTTCTTTTTCCCAGTGTTTTGCTAGTTCAATATAGTTTGATTGTCCATTGAGTAAGCTGATTAAAGCCTGTGCTAAGTATTTACGTTTTTTTAATAAATCAGAGTTATCTAGTTCTTTGGCGAGCAAGGGTCTGCCGCCTGCAATTGATAATAAGCCTTCAGGTGAATGTATCAGTGATTGACTTGCTAGCCATGTAATAGCATCTGTCTTATTTGGTATAGTAAAAATAATTTGTTGACAACGGCTCCTAATAGTAGGCAAAAGTGATGAAACTTGTGAAGTCACTAAAATAATAACTGTATTCGGTGAGGGTTCTTCCAAAGTTTTTAATAAGCTATTTGCCGCACTATTATTCATTCGATCTGCATCATTAATAATGACCACTTTACTTTGCCCAAAGCTACAACTGAGTTCAAGAAATTGTGTTAAATCTCTGATTTGTTGAATACTAATATCTTGTTTATCATCTTGTAAGCTCACACTTCGATAATCAGGGTGAGCTTCTGAATTAAATACATTGCAGCTTTTACAGTGGCTGCAGGGCATCCCTTGTTGATCAGCTTGTTCACATAGCAAACTTTGAGCCACAACGTTGGCGAAGACCTTTTTTCCGCAGCCTTCCATACCTGATAAGAGTAAGGCATGAGCAAGGTGCTGGCTGTTTTTCGCCGCTAAAAAGTGCTGCCATTGTGAGGTTTGCCAAGGGTAAATCATGTTAATAATTCATCTAAAACTTTCTGCACTTGCTGCTGGACTTCAGGCAAGTCGTGCTGAGCATTAATAAGCCGATAGCGTTCGGGGTGTTGCTTTGCCATTGCTAAATAGTGTTGTCGTACGGCATTGAAAAAATCAACCGCTTCTTTTTCAAAGCGATCAGCTTCTCCACGAATACGGGTTCTCGCTAAGCCGACATCGGCATCTAAATCAAATAATAACGTAATATCAGGGCGTAATTCGCCTTGCACCCAATTTTCTAAAGTGGCAATACGCTCTATTGCGATGCCACGACCACCGCTTTGATAAGCGTAGCTTGAGTCTGTAAAGCGATCACAGATGACCCATTTTCCTGTGGCTAATGTGGGTAATATTTTCTTTTGAAGGTGTTCTGCACGAGCGGCAAACATGAGTAATAATTCTGTATCCTCGTGCATGGTGGGTAATTCTGAATCCAATAAAATGCTTCGGATTACTTCTGCCACCTCTGTTCCCCCTGGTTCCCGCGTTAATATATATTCAATACCTGCAATATCCAATTGTTCAGCGATATAAGCAATGTTAGTTGATTTGCCACCACCTTCTATACCTTCTACGGTAATAAATTTTCCTCGCTTCACTGACTTTTCTCTTTTTGCTGTTGTTTTAATAATTTACGGTAGCGTAATACTGCTCGTTCATGTTCTGCATTGGTTTTAGAGAAATAATGACCACCTGTACCATCCGCTACAAAAAACATTTTATCCGTTTTTAAGGGGTGCAGAACCGCCTGTATCGCTTGCAAGCTTGGTGTTGCGATTGGGGTTGGTGGTAAACCTTTGCGTGTATAGGTATTATAGGGCGTATCTTTCGTTAAGCTCGATTTATAAATCACTCCGTGATAAGTATCTCCCATGCCATAAATCACAGTTGGATCGGTTTGCAGCATCATATCAACCTTTAAACGATTGAGAAAAACTCCTGCAATCAAAGGTCGTTCTTCTGGAATACCGGTTTCTTTTTCGACAATGGATGCCAAAATCAAGGCATCATAAGGAGTTTTGATATAAGGATTTGGCTCACGCTTTGCCCACTCTTTGGCTAGATATTCCTTCATTTTTTTGTGTGCACGCTTGAGAAAATCAACATCCGTTGTTTTTCTAGGAAAGTTATAAGTATCGGGATAAAACCAGCCTTCGGGATATTTTTCATCACTACCAATTTTTTCCATAATATGCTGGTAATCTTCATTACTTAGGGTTTGAATTAAGGTCGGATGCTGACGAATTGTTTTAACTAAATCACTGAATGTTTGCCCTTCAATAATACTTAAACGGTATTGCAACGTTTTTCCACTAACAAATAAGTCCAACATTTTTACTGGTGTCATATCAGCGGATAATTGATACTCTCCTGCTTTAATCTTACTAGCTTTTTTTTCAAGCCTCGCCAGTATTTTGAAATAAATTGCATAGCTGATGATTTTTTTATCCTCTAGAAGTTGAGAAATTTGTGTGATATTACTCCCTTTTTTAATCTCAAATACTATATTCTTTGAAGCAATCCTAATCGGCTCCGTAGTGAATTTAATATATTCTTTATAAACAAAATATGAGGCAGTTATCAAAACCGTAAGTAACAGTAACACAAAAAATTTAATAATAATTTTCATAACTATAACTTTAATTTTTCTTGTAATTTTTTAATAATTGAGTGTTGAGGAAAATAGTTGATAATTTCTGATGTTAGCTTTAATTGTTGTACTGCCCAAATCCCAATGACCGAATTTGTCATAAACATTGCATCTGCTCGCTTAACATCATCCAAACTTATATCACCTTTATATTCAATATTATAAGATAGCTTTTGTAATTGCTTGATGATATAGCCTCGCATAATTCCAGCAATTCCACAATTATTTAATAGCGGTGTTATGAGCTGATTATCGTTAATAATAAAAAGATTACTCATTGTGCCTTCAATAATATTACCGTGATAATCACGCACCAAGCCCTCTTGAAAAGGCTCTGCAAACTCAGCCCTCGCCAATACCTGCTCTAAACGATTTAAGTGTTTAAAGCCCGCCAAATAAGGATTATGCGACAAACGTGTTTCGCATAGTGTCAATTTTATACCATCGGATTGATAAGATTCAGGGAATTTAGGAACAGGATGCAACGATAAAATACGGCTGGACTGCTGCAAACCTGCGGGATTATAGCCTCGTCCACCAGCCCCCCGCGTAATAATAATTTTTAGAATATTCTCATTCGCTTGTTCAAGTATTTGATTAATATCATTAGATAATTGTTTAATATCTAAAGAAATCTTTAATTGACGCAGACCCCATTGTAAGCGTTGCAGATGTTCTTCTAAGAAAATTGCTTTGCCTTGTTTAATTAAAACCGTTTCCCACACCCCATCGCCATATTGCAAACCACGATCTGCAATTGGTAGGCAATCAGCGGGTTTTCCGTTTAGCAAAATCATGGCATTCGCTATTCGATCCCCAGCCCTCGCAAATAAGCTTTTACCGCTTGCTTATCACCGCTAAAAACAACGCGATCTTGCTTATTACTTAGCTGATAGTCGTACATCGGATCATAATATTCGTGCAGAATTTTTTTGATAATCGCCTCATAACCCGAATAATCCCCTGTTGTTCGATGCTGTTCTATCGCATCTTGCATCATTGTTTGTGCGATTTGATAACGCTTACCGCCTAAGCGTTTTTTAATTTGCTGCAAGCTTGACAACAAATAATCCGCAAAGGCTTCAAACCCACCGCCCTGCTCGTTCCAAGCTTGTTCCATATCGGTGATATATTCTTGCAGAGAAATTGCTACTCGTTCCGCATCATCGGTCTGCAATACAACAATATCCGCCTGTTTTAAGCTCTCAAACAAGGACTTCGGCAAATGCAAAGAGCCAATATTACGGCTTTCATCCTCAAATAGCAGCGTGGTACGTCCTGTGTTTATGTGTTTCAGTAATTCAATCGCCAAATGTGATTCAAAAGAAATAGGCGTTGGCTGTGGGCTGGCATTGCGACCAAATGCAGAACCTCGGTGGTTTGCCAAGCCTTCTAAATCGACCATTGCTTTGATTTCATACAGCAACCGAGTTTTCCCTGCCCCCGTTCGACCACTTAATACAATTGGCTTAATTTTTTGCATAGAGCCATTAATGGAATCCAGCAAAAATCGACGAATTGCCTTGTAGCCACCCTCCACTCGCGGAATAATTTTTCCCGTTGCCTCATAAATCCAAAGCTGTGTTATTTTTGAACGCAAACCACCACGAAAACAATACAATACCGCATTCGGATTGGTCTCAATAAAATCCACCCAAGCTTGTACACGCTTCTGCTTTATCTCACCTTTAATTCGTTCTGCCCCTAATTTAATCGCTTCATCTTGTCCGGCTTCTTTATAGCGGATCCCTATTGCCTTACGATCATCATCTAACATTAATGGTAAATTAACCGAAGCTGGAAAGGCTCCTTGCTGAAACTCAACAGGGGCACGTACATCTATCAAAGGAATATTATCAATCAATATGTCAGTAAAGTTATCAATGCTGGGGAAGTCATTTAGATTCATTGTTTAATACCTAGTCAATTATTTGATTATTTTAGTCAATATAACCACTTGATGTAAAAACAACGAAATCTTTTTAGTAGTAAAGTCACTACTAGTAGTTAATACCCTCTACTCTCTCGTACAACATAAAAATATATGGAGAATACTATATTATAATGCCATAAGAGCTTCTTTAACCAATTTAGGGGCGGATTTTAATAGCTTTTGTGTGTAAGCCTGCTTTGGGTTTTTCATGACTTCACTAACTACGCCGTGTTCGACGATTTTGCCTTCTTTCATTACCGTGACTTCGTGGGCGATGCTGGGGATGATGGATAGGTCGTGGGTGATGAATAAATAGCTTACGTCATAATCTTGTTGTAATTTGCTGAGCAGTTTTAGGACTTGCGAGCGGACGGAGACATCTAAGGCACTGGTGGGTTCGTCGCAGATGATGAGTTCGGGTTCGACGGCTAAGGCTCGGGCGATGCCGATGCGTTGGCGTTGTCCGCCTGAAAATTCGTGGGGGTAGCGGTGGATGTAGTCAGCTTTTAGGTCAACTTTTTCTAACAGCTCTCTAATGCGTTGGTTTTGTTCAGCTTTGTCGCCTGAGCCGACTTTTAAACTATTCATGCCTTCACGGATGATTTCCCCAATGGTCATGCGAGGGTTGAGTGCAGAATACGGGTCTTGGAAGATGACTTGTATTTTACGGCGATAGGGTTTGAGTTGTTCTTTGTTAAGCTCGGTGAGTTCGACATTATTAAAGCGGATTGAGCCTTGCGTTTCTTTTAATAAGCTTAAAATCGCTTGCCCAATGGTACTTTTGCCACTGCCCGATTCGCCGACCAATGCCAGCGTTTTTGCCTTGGGGATTGTCAGATTCACCCCGTCAACTGCTTTAACATAGCCTGTTACTCGTTGGAATATGCCTTTGCGGATGGGGAAATGTACTTTTAAGTTACTCACTTCAAGCAATTTATCACTGCTGTTTTGCAAATCTTCTTTTTTAGGGCGTGCGGGTATTGCGTCTTTGAGTAGTTTTTTGGTGTAGTCTTTTTGTGGATTGTTGAAGAAGTGTTGGCAGTCGGCTTGTTCTAAAATTTCACCATTTCGCATAATGGCAACACGGTCTGCCATTTCAGCCACTACTCCCATATCGTGTGTAATAAACAAAATCGACAGACCACGATTGTCGCGGATTTCTTTTAGCAGGTTCAATACTTGAGCTTGTATGGTGACATCCAATGCGGTGGTCGGTTCGTCAGCAATTAATAAATCAGGCTCACAAGCCAATGCCATAGCAATCATAATACGCTGTTTCTGTCCGCCTGATAGTTGGTGCGGATACCAATCATAGCGTTGTTCTGTGTTTTTTAATCCAACTTCTTTAAATAGACTGATAACCTTTTGTTTAACCTCGTTATTTTTTAAGTCTAGGTGCAAACGAATGACCTCTGCGACCTGCTCACCAATGGTCATAACAGGGTTTAGTGCAGTCATTGGCTCTTGGAATATCATGGCAATGGATTTGCCGCGTATATGTTGCATTCGTAATTCGGGCAAGGCGAATAATGATTGTCCATTGAGCAGAATATCGCCTGAGCTAATACGAATTGCACTGGGCAATAATCGCATAATGGCAAGTGAAGTTAGGGATTTGCCACTGCCTGATTCGCCAACTAGTGAGAAAATCTCGCCTCGCTGAATATCAAAGCTAATATTTTTGAGTAAAACTTGATCGTTAACATGCAGCGATAAATCCTTGACGCAGAGGAGGGTTTTATTATTTTTCTGGCTCATACATTATTCCTCGGGTCTAACACCGTTTGCACACGGTCAGAAAATAAATTGGCGGCTAAAACGAGAATAAACATAAAAGTAAACGCCGATAATAGCGACCACCAGACCATTGGCTCCCTCGCCATTTCCAGCCGTGCCTGATTAATCATATTGCCCCAGCTATACATGGTGGGGTCAACACCGACACCCACATAGGAGAGAAC
>JALWYT010000085.1 GCA_026992705.1 Thiotrichaceae bacterium | reverse complement strand
ACTCACTTCTCCACCCCCTTATTTAGGAGCCAGAGTCCGCTTATCCCTCCCCATATAATGACTGATAAACTTGCCGCATGGTTTCGACCACATAAACATCAAATCAGCGAAAAACAAGCCATCGTCATTGGTGGTGGCGTAGCAGGTTCACAAATCGCATGGCATTTAGCAGAACGGAACTGGCAAATTACTGTTATTGAACGCCACGCAAACCTAGCGACAGAAGCATCGGGTAATAAAGCAGGTGTCGTTTCACCCAAAATGACTGCCAAACCCAGCTTAGGGGAAGATTTTTACACCGCTTGTTTTCGCTATATCACTCAACAATTAAAGACGCTAGAAAAACAAAATTATTCCTTCACTTGGGATCGTTGCGGAGTCTTACAGCTTAATCATAACCAACGTGAATTAGCCCGCTGGCAATCGCTCAAGCAACGTAATTTTTCGAGTGATTTTTTGCAGTGCGTATCTGCCGAAGAAGCCTCTGAATTATCAAGCATTGAATTAAAACTTGGAGCCAGCTACTTCCCCACAGGAGCATGGCTTAATCCACAAAATTTCTGCAACGCCTTATGTTCGCATAAAAACATCCAGCTAACACTCAATACATCAGCATTAAGCCTTGATTTTAAAGATAAAAAATGGCGAATTAAAAGTCATTCAAATAACAAAATACTAACTGCCCCAACCGTTATTATCGCCAATGGAAAAGATGCCTTACAGTTCCAGCAAACTCAACATCTCAGCATGTTGCCCATTTTAGGGCAGATAAGCGAAGCCATCGCTTCATCATACAGCCAGCGACTCAAAACAGTCATTGGACACGAAGGCTATTTAACCCCTAATATCCAAGGCAAACATATCTTCGGAGCAACCTTTGAACGCAATCAAGTGCACGCCAAACTCAAGAACAATGCCGATGCTATCAACTACCAGCAACTTAAAAAACATCTACCCAAATTAGCCAATAGCCTATCAACAATCACAAGCAGCCATGCCGCTATCCGCATGGTAACACCTGATCGCTTTCCTTATGTAGGGGCTATGCCTGATCGACAATTCTATTATCAACACTATGCTGATATTAATAAAGGTAAACACTGGAAAATTTACCCTAATGCTCAATACCTAAATGGCTTATTTATATTCGTAGGTCATGCATCTCGGGGCTTAACCACTACAGGACTAACTGCAAAATATCTAGCTTCATGGATCAATAATGAGTCTTTTTCTGAATTTCCTAATCAAATTAAATACAGTTTACATCCTGCCCGCTTTGATATTAGAACCTTAAAACAACGCATTGTTAATACGAAACTAAAACCCTTTGTAAAGTAAATCAATTACACTAAACATACATACTTTAATATTCAACCCCTAATATTTTGCCCATCACATCACGCTTTAATTGTGCGTCTTGATATGGCTTTTTAGTTACTTGCTTACTTAATTTTTTCAAAGTATTAAATGGTACATCAACTAGCATATTATTCACTAACCAATTAGGAATTTTACCAGCAGGTTCTGTATGTTGTATCCAAACCACCTTGACTTTATGATCACGCAATGGAGTTAGTTGATATAGTCCACGTAATTTCTTCACTATAATCTGTTTAGATTGATTAATCGTTTTACAAGCTTTTATAGAGTTATTTTTACAATAATTAGGGGTAGCCTGTAATTGAATCACAATTTGTTTACCCAATTGTGAAATAGTAGAGCGAATCAATAAGTCACGATCTAGCACAGGAAACGGCATCTTAATATTCTGATAATGATAGCGTTCATTTTTATTAATTTTATTCAATAAATAAGCTTTAGAACACTGATGATTCCATGCAGGATAATTAGTAACATCATCGAATACTGCCATAATACTATCCAAAGAGCTATTAATAACTACCTCCCCCTTTATTTCACGAATTGCTGAACCTTGCATAGGACGTGTATAAACTTTAATGCCGAATGCCGCTTTCTCTAGCTGCCAGTTATCATTAGCATAGCTAGTAGATATTGATAGTAATAAAACCAAACAAATAGAAAGAAACTTACTTAGAAGTTGATACATAATATTTCACTCACTTGAAAATAATGTAGCTTAGAGTATAGATTGTGATAATCCGTTCTGTTTTATAGGGTATTTTCTCTGTACAGGGTGCTTAGTATAAAATATAGCTGAAAAAGCAGGCGATATTTCTCAAATAACAAGGATAATCTTGAGGAACAACTTATCCAGATATCATCAATTGTAATAAATGGTAC
>JALWYT010000084.1 GCA_026992705.1 Thiotrichaceae bacterium | reverse complement strand
TTCTTCGATTGAGGAAGAGGTAGAAAAAATGGCGTGGTCTGCCCGTTGGGGTGGAGATACGTTGATGGATTTGTCAACAGGCGACAATATCCATGAAACACGCGAATGGATTTTGCGTAATTCACCGATGCCAATTGGTACAGTGCCGATTTATCAGGCTTTGGAAAAGGTCAAAGGCAAAGCGGAAGATTTAACGTGGGAGATATTCCGCGATACCTTAATCGAGCAGGCTGAGCAGGGGGTGGATTATTTCACGATTCATGCAGGTGTTCGCTTAAAATATGTACCACTTACTGCTGATCGCGTAACGGGGATTGTATCGCGTGGTGGTTCGATTATGGCGAAGTGGTGCTTGGCTCATCATCAAGAAAACTTTTTATACACGCACTTTGAAGATATCTGCGAAATCATGAAAGCTTATGATGTGTCGTTCTCATTAGGCGATGGTTTACGCCCTGGCTCGCTTGCCGATGCGAATGATGCGGCACAGTTTGGTGAGTTGGAAACCTTAGGCGAGTTGACCAAAATCGCATGGGAGCATGATGTGCAGGTGATGATTGAAGGCCCTGGGCATGTGCCAATGCAGAAAATCAAAGAAAATATGGATAAGGAGTTAAAAGCGTGTTTTGAAGCTCCTTTTTATACCCTAGGGCCTTTAGTAACCGATATTGCACCGGGGTATGATCATATTACCTCTGGCATTGGTGCGGCTCAGATTGGTTGGTATGGTACGTCGATGTTGTGTTATGTCACTCCGAAAGAGCATTTGGGTTTGCCGAATAAAGAGGATGTCCGCGTGGGGATTATCACTTATAAAATTGCTGCCCAAGCGGCTGATTTGGCGAAGGGTTTTCCGGGTGCTCAAATTCGTGATAATGCGATGTCAAAAGCCCGTTTTGAATTCCGTTGGGAAGATCAATTTAATCTAGGGTTTGACCCTGACCGTGCACGCGAATATCATGATGAAACTTTGCCTAAGGATTCTGCAAAAGTGGCTCATTTCTGTTCAATGTGTGGTCCGAAATTCTGCTCAATGAAAATATCACAAGAGGTGCGTGATTTTGCGGCGGAACAAGGTGTATCAGAAGATGAAGCCTTACAAGCGGGTATGCAGGAAAAATCCATTGAATTTGTAAAAGATGGGACGGAGATTTACCAAAAAGCCTAAGATTGTAGCCTTGTGTAATGCTGGGGATTGACCACGATATAAATATTCACAGTATCGTGGTAAGTTCCCCGCATTGCGTTTCACTCCATGCGGGCTACGCAATAGATTTGCTAAAACCGAACTCATAGAAGCCTGCTTCTATGGGTTTTTATTTTTTTAGTGGTAATGACTCAGTGTAATAAGCGGTGAAGCTGGTCAGTAATTGATTATTCGGGACGCTGTAAATACATCCCTGTAAGCTCTGAGGCAGCATCCCTGCTGCCTAAGCCTGAATAATCAATTACTGACCAGTTCCTATATAAATTACACTGAGTCATTGCTTTTAATGTATTCATAAAATTATGCAAGACCTTCAAAAACTATCATCAAAATTTTCTTTAAATATTGAAGCGACCAAAGCGAATTTTGGTAAAGAGACGGTAAAACGTGGTATTGAATATTTTTCTCAAGGGCGGGTTACTAAAATTACTAAAATCACCGAGTTGCTGGATGGTAGTTTGTCGGTTGAAGGGATTGTGAATGGGCGGCGAGATTATCAAACACGTTTTATCTTTCGGGAGAATAAAGGAGAGAAGATTCCTATTTCCTATTGCAATTGCTCTGCTGGGAATAATTGTAAACACGGGATTGCCTTGCTTTATGCGTTTTTGAGTGAAAAAGCAGGAGTGAGTAATTTGCCCGATTCTGAGGAGGTTTATAGCGATGATGCTGAAGTTGATGAGTGGCTAAAATCGCTTGAAGCGAGTGAAAATATCGAAGAAGCTCCTGACGATGATGAGGACGATGATCTTTTTGATATTGAATACCATATTGTTTATGAATTGCATTTTGAAAATGATAATAGCAGCGAGGTTATCGTTAAGCCGTTTAAAGTCCGCTTATTAAAGAACGGTGGCTATGGTAAATCGGCAGAGGTTTCTTCACATGATATTGGTTCCTACCGCAGTGCGACATTGCTTGTTACCGAAGAAGATCGCACGATTTTACGTATTATAAAAAGCGAAAGTCAGCGTCAATACTATACCAGCAGCGTTATTTCCTCTTGCAAAATCAAGGGCAAACTAGGGCATTTTCTTTTAGATGAATTACTAAAAAC
>JALWYT010000083.1 GCA_026992705.1 Thiotrichaceae bacterium | reverse complement strand
TGCTAAAGATGCGGCTGCACAAGAAAATATGACTCAAGATATTGCCAATCAGGATGCTACAGCACAAGATGCAAGCACAACTGAAGCGACTAATTCTGACACGAATAGCACCGAGGCAAGCAAAACGGAAGAAACTAGCTCAACGGTAAGCAGTGCTGCACCACCTTTAGGTAATGTAGAGTTCTCAGGCATTCGTTCATTGCGTGGAGAAAATGCAATTAATAGTGAGGCTCAAAAGATCAATAATAAACAACTTGCTGAAGATCGTCCACCTATACAGCGTAATTACTTTCAACAACCACCATTAATTCCACACCGTATTCGTGAGTACCGAATTACGAAAAACCATAATAAGTGTTTGTCCTGCCATAGTTGGAAAAATGCAGCAAAAATGAAAGCGACCAAAATTAGTCAGACTCATTTTGCTGATCGTGATGGTAATACTCAAGCTACAGTGGCCGCTCGCCGTTATTTTTGTACACAGTGCCATGTACCACAAGTTGATGCCAAGCCTTTAGTTGAAAATGAGTTCAAGCCTGTTGATGACTTGAAATAAGCTGATAAAAAGGAGTTCTCGATATGTTTGAACGTACAAAACGTTTTTTATCCCAACGCTCTGTTATTACGGTTATCATCTTGGGGTTTGTCTTAGGTATCGTGTTCTGGGGCGGACTTAATACTGCTTTAGAGCTCACTAATCAGGAGGCATTTTGTATTTCATGTCATGAAATGAAAGATAATGTTTATCCTGAATATCAACAAACTATTCATTATCAAAACCGTACAGGCGTGCGTGCAACTTGCCCTGATTGCCATGTACCTAAAGATTGGACACATAAAGTTATTCGTAAAATTGAAGCATCACGTGAAGTTTTTCATAAAATTATGGGTACAGTGGATACGCCTAAGAAATTTAGAGAGTATCGCTTAACCATGGCAAAAAGTGAATGGCGACGTATGAAAAGTGTCGATTCTCGTGAATGCCGTAACTGTCATAATTTCAACTCGATGGATTACTCTTTGCAAAGTCGCCGAGCCTCACCTCAGCATATAAAAGGTTTTGAAGACGGCAAAACTTGTATTGACTGCCACAAGGGAATTGCTCATAAATTACCTGATATCCGTCAGCTCACACCCGAAGAACGCAAAGAGTTTAATTTTGATTAATACGTTTATCACAAAATTGGAGTTCGTTAGCTAGAACTTCACGAACTCCTGAATCCTTATGTATTTAAACAGAATTAGAATATTCCTCTTGCAATCATTATGATTGCCTTATCATCGTTAATTCTTTCAATAAGTCTAATGGTACAATTTTCAAATAAAACACAATTAAAAGACCGTTTCGGTAGGTATATCGAATATGTACGTTTATCAGTGACAGATAAGTGTAATATGCGATGCTTTTACTGTATGCCAGAAGGTTTTAAAGGCTTTGAAATCCCTGAAAATTGGCTAACATTTGATGAAATTGAACGAGTCATTGCAGCCTTTGTAGAGCTTGGCGTTTCACGAGTACGCCTAACAGGTGGCGAGCCATTAGTCAGGCGAAATATAACAGATTTAATCCAGCAATTAGCAAGGCTCAAAGGCTTAGATGATTTATCCATGAGTACCAATGCCGCTTTGCTAAACCGCTATGCCGAACCATTAAGCCAATCGGGTATTTCGCGTATTAATGTCAGCCTCGATTCGCTTGACCCTGAGCGTTTTCGTCAAGTCACAGGTAACGGCAAATTAGATGAAGTCCTTGCAGGCTTACAAGCTGCCAAAGCCGCAAAGTTATCTCCCATAAAAATCAATATGGTCGCTATGAAAGGCATCAATGATGACGAATATATTGATATGGTGGATTACTGCATCGAAATGGGCTTTACGCTCCGCTTTATTGAAACCATGCCCGTTGGCAGTACAGGGCGAAATGCTGCAGCAAATTATCAAGATTTAGCGGAAGTGCGAAAACAAATCTCACAAAAATATGAATTAGTCCCCAGCGTTATGTCAGGCGGAGGGCCCGCAAGATATTACAAAATCAAAGGCAGCGATCTCAATATCGGCTTTATCACCCCAATCTCCCAACATTTCTGCGAAACCTGCAACCGCGTCCGCCTCTCTGTGGATGGAGCATTGTATATGTGCCTAGGCGATGAACATAAATTTGAGCTACGCCCACTACTCCGTGCTGGCATTTCAGATGAGGAACTCAAACGGCAAATTATACAAGCCCTAGATATGAAACCTGAAAAGCATGACTTTAACCAAAAAC
>JALWYT010000082.1 GCA_026992705.1 Thiotrichaceae bacterium | reverse complement strand
AGTTACTTGATAAAATGATTCAAAAACTATAGTAGGCGGTTGATGTTATGGCAGAAATTGCAACCTTGGCACGTCCCTACGCAAAAGCTGTGTTTGAATTGGCAATTGAGTCGGATAACTTCGATGAGTGGTTAAATAATTTACAGTTTTTAACTAAACTCATTGAAGATCCAACAATAAGTGCGGCTATTGATAATCCTGAACTGGGTAAGAATAGATTAATTAGTATTTTGCTTGAAGTATCTGAAGATCATCTTAGTGAGTCTGCTCAGAGCTTTGTTAAAATATTAGTGGATAACCATAGATTAAGGGCAATACCGCAAATTGCACTTCAATATGAACAATTAAAAGCAGAACATCAGGGTTATATCAAAGTAGATATAGTCTCTGCCTATGCGCTCAACCAGCCACAAGAGCAGGAAATTAAAGTTAGCTTAAACAAGCGTTTAGGAAAGTCCGTTGACGTTAATGTTATAGTGGACAAATCGCTGTTGGGCGGTTTCCTGATTCGTGCTGGGGATGAGGTTATTGATGTTTCTGTGAAGGGTCGTCTTGAACAATTAGCCAGCGAATTGCGCCGTTAAAGCGAGATAATAATGCAGCAACTTAATCCATCAGAAATTAGTGAATTAATTAAGCGTAGAGTCAAAAATTATGACTTGACAGCGGAATCCCGTAGTGAAGGCACCGTCGTCAGTATTACTGATGGTATTGTCCGTATTCATGGCCTTGCTGATGCTATGCAAGGTGAAATGCTTGAATTTCCTGGCGATAGCTTTGGTATGGCACTGAACCTTGAACGTGATTCTGTAGGTGCTGTCATATTGGGTGCTTATGAACACCTCACGGAAGGTGATAGAGTTAGATGTACTGGACGGGTGCTTGAAGTGCCTGTCGGCCCAGAATTATTAGGGCGTGTAATTAACCCGTTGGGAATACCAATTGATGGTAAGGCTTCTATTAGTAGTGACAAGATGTTGCCCATTGAGCGCATTGCGCCAGGTGTTATTAGTCGTCAATCAGTCAATGAACCTGTGCAAACTGGTTTAAAAGCTATTGATGCTATGGTACCTATTGGACGTGGGCAACGTGAGTTGATTATTGGAGACCGTCAAACGGGTAAAACGGCAGTAGCGATTGATGCGATTATCAATCAAAAAGGCACTGGAATTAAGTGTATTTATGTCGCTATTGGTCAAAAGGCTTCTTCGGTTGCCAATGTGGTACAGAAATTAGAAGAGCATGGTGCATTGGAGCATACGATTATTGTAGCAGCAAATGCTTCTGATGCGGCTTCTTTGCAATTTATCGCACCTTATGCAGGTTGTGCGATGGGGGAATATTTCCGAGATCGTGGCGAAGATGCGTTGATTATTTATGATGATTTGACAAAACAAGCATGGGCTTATCGTCAAGTATCATTACTTTTACGTCGTCCGCCTGGGCGTGAAGCTTATCCGGGTGATGTGTTCTATTTGCATTCCCGTTTGCTAGAACGTGCGTCTCGTTTGAATGCAGAGTATGTAGAAAAACTCACTAATGGTGAAGTAAAAGGTAAAACAGGTTCTTTAACTGCTTTGCCAATTATCGAAACACAAGCGGGTGATGTCTCAGCTTTTGTGCCGACTAATGTTATTTCTATCACTGATGGACAAATCTTTTTGGAAACTGATTTGTTCAATGCGAATATTCGTCCTGCTATTAATGCGGGTTTGTCAGTTTCGCGTGTCGGTGGTGCGGCGCAAACGAAAATTATTAAAAAGCTTGGTGGTGGTGTGCGTTTAAATTTGGCACAATACCGCGAATTAGCAGCTTTTGCTCAATTTGCTTCTGATTTGGATGAAAATACTCGTAAACAGATTGAACGGGGTCAACGGGTTACTGAATTGATGAAGCAAAAGCAATATTCTCCTTTGAGTATTGCGGAAATGGCTGTTTCTTTGTATGCCGCTAATGAGGGTTATTTAGATGATGTAGAGGTGAAAAAAGTCGTTGACTTTGAGCAGGCTTTACATAGTTTTATGGCATCTAATCATGCGGAGCTACTGGAAAAAATTAATGAAAGTGGCGATTATACGGATGAAATAGCGAAGAGCTTTAAAGCTGCTTTGGATGATTTTAAGACAAATCAGACTTGGTAAGTGGGTTTAGGTAGAGACAAGGCATGCCTTGTCTCTACATTTACATTCTCATATTTCATAATTTCGTTCACGTTAATAATTATTATAACCAACTAATTATGTTAAAAGAAATCACATTCAATATCG
>JALWYT010000081.1 GCA_026992705.1 Thiotrichaceae bacterium | reverse complement strand
AGCATGGTTTGTAAATCATCAGGGGTATCTGCTAACTGTTGTTCTAATTCACTAATATCGCCAGCTTCTTGCTGAAGTTTTTTCTTTTGTATATTGGTTTTTAATTCATTCACTGCTGCATCATCCACTTTACCATCTGGGATTTGCTTTAGCAGTGATTCCGCATCATCCAATTTATCTTGTGCTAACATCACTGTAGCCAGCTCTAAAGCCGCATCATAAAAATCAGGCTCTTTTTCCAATACTTGTTTTAGCAAGCTTTCTGCTTGTGCAAGATCACCAGAGCTATATAATTCTATTGCTTGCTGACGTAAGCCTTCGCCTGCTCTAATACGATGTTTGTCGATATATTCACGAATCTGAGTTTCAGGCAAGGCTCCCATAAATTCATCAACAATCTGTCCTTGTTTAAAAATCTTCACCGTCGGTAAACTACGCACACCGTATTGTGCAGATAACTCTTGGTTCTCATCACTATTAACTTTCACTAAAATAAAAGCACCTTGATATTCATCAGCTAGTTTGGCTAACACAGGCATTAAACTCCGACAAGGCTGACACCAATCTGCCCAAAAATCGACTAAAACCATTGTCTGCTGTGATTGCTCAATGACTAATTGCTGAAATGTCTCAAGATTTGCTTCAAAAATAAAAGGGGAATCTGCCATTGTTTTACTCTCTTTTTTCATCATTGAAATAATGATGCTGAAAATAATGGCAGAAAGTTAAAAATCAACTCATTTGTTTTTGTCAAAACTTTGAATAACTTTTATATAATTAGAATAAACTGGGTGAAAAACACCGATGTAGTCTATTTAAATCAAAGTTAAGAATCGGCTAATTCTAGTGATACCATTGTTTCCAACCATCTTCGTAATACTGTAACAGTGGTAACGTTGATAGTTGATTTATTTTTACATCAATTTCTGCCATGTCTACAGGAAAAATAAATAGTTGCTTTAACACTTTCTCATCGAGAAAGCGGTAATTTAATTGGCGAAGTTGAATATCTTCTGCATGTCGTTGTTGTCGAGTAGCTAGAACAAAGCCCCACTCACCAAAACTAGGAATATAGGCATGGTAAGGCAATGTATACCAATCTTCATTTTGTTCAGTATTATGAATGGCTTGTTGTAATGTTTTATTAATACACCAAAAAGCTTTTGGAGAATATAATGGTGAAGTTGCTTGTGTAACAATTACACCTGCTTGTGACACATGTTGTTTAATTAATTGATAAAAGGTTGAGCTATATAAGCGAGATAAGCTGATATTATTGGGGTCAGGCAGATCAAGGATAATGATGTCATAAAGTTGTGGGTCAGTTTCGAGGTATTTCCAAGCATCTTGATTGACAATATGAACTTTAGGGTTATTTAATGAATGATGATTGAGTTTTCGTAATATTGCTTGGTTTTTAAATAGTGTTGTTATAGTAGGATCTAGGTCAACTAATGTAATTTTTTTTACTGTGGGATATTTTAAAACTTCTCTAGCAGCTAGCCCATCACCACCACCTAGGATTAATACATGTTCTACGGATCTTACCAAACTCATGGCTGGGTGAACTAATGATTCGTGATAACGATATTCATCAAAACTATCAAATTGTAAAGCACCATTAATATATAATCTAAAGCGTCCACTACGTTGTGTTAACACAACACGTTGTCGATACTTTGTCTCTTTAGCATAGATAATTTTATCTTGATACAAACGGCTTTCCATATTTGAAACAAAAGCCGACGTTGTAAAAAATGCGATAAGTAATAGTAATAATGCCCCCAAACTTGCTAATAGCCAGCAATAATATCGAATAACTTCATTACGAAAAATAAACAAGGCTAAATAGGCAATCACTATATTTAATGCACCAATAAATAAACTAGACTGCATTAATCCAAGCTGTGGCATTAATACTAAAGGGAATAATAGTGCAGCAATAAAAGCACCAATATAATCTACGGTAAATACATTAGAAACATTGGTTTTTAAGGAGAAATGTTGTTTAAGGATACGAATAATTAGGGGAATTTCGATACCTAATAGACTGCCTAAAATAATGATAAGGACAAATAATAATGCCGTATAATTACCAATTACGGCAAAAGCAAAGAATAATAATGGAGCAGAAAATCCACCAATTAACCCAACTGATAATTGTAAACCTATAAATTGTTTGATTAACTCTCCTTCAATAAAGCGTGATAACCATGCACCAATACCCATTGCTGTCATGAATAGGCCAATGACTATTGAGAACTGGTAAA
>JALWYT010000080.1 GCA_026992705.1 Thiotrichaceae bacterium | reverse complement strand
AATGATATTTGGGTATTTCAGTAATACTTCACCCAATGCGGCAAGTTCATCCTTGCTATACATTACGCCAGTTGGATTTGATGGGCTATTGATAAAAAATAGCCGAGTTTTATCCGTGATACTTGCTTCAAGGGTTTCAGGCGTGAGCTTAAAGCCGGTATCTTGTCCGGCTTTCGCAATAACAGGTTTACCGCCAGCTAACAAGACCATATCAGGGTATGAAACCCAGTAAGGAGCTGGGATGATGACCTCATCGCCATCATTTAGAACTGCTTGGCAGAGGTTATAAATTCCTTGTTTGCCGCCAGTTGAGACTAAAACTTGATTAAGTTCATAGTCTAATTGGTTATCCCGCTTAAATTTATCGACAACAGCCTGTTTAAGACGCGGCATTCCATCAACCGGTGTATAACGTGTTAGACCATGATTAATTGCATCAATACCGGCTTGTTTTATATGCTCAGGCGTTTCAAAATCGGGTTCACCTAAGCCCATGCTGATAATATCACGACCTTCGGCTTTTAATTGAGCAGCTAGTGCAGAAATGGCTAAAGTAGGAGAGGGTTTAACACGTTGAATACGTTTAGAAAGTTGGTTTGCCACGGTTTGACCTTTTCATTGAAGCTAAATGTGAGTAAATAATACTACGATAAGTATAACAGTCAATTAATGATATGATGAAAAAAGAGACTTTTAAATTAGTCACTAAATATACCCCCTCAGGCGATCAGCCAAGTGCTATCCAAAGCTTGTATGAGGGTTTGAATGATGGTTTGCAGCATCAAACTTTGTTAGGTGTAACGGGTTCGGGAAAAACCTTTACCATTGCCAATATCATCGAAAAGACAAAGCGTCCGACGATTATTATGGCACATAATAAGACCTTAGCTGCCCAGCTCTATGGAGAAATGAAGGAGTTTTTCCCAAATAACTCGGTGGAATATTTTGTTTCTTATTATGATTATTATCAGCCAGAAGCTTATGTGCCGTCATCGGATGTTTATATCGAAAAAGATGCTTCGGTTAATGATCATATTGAGCAAATGCGGCTGTCGGCAACTAAGGCATTATTTGAGAAATCCGACGTTATCATTATAGCGACTGTTTCCGCGATCTACGGGCTTGGCGACCCTGAATCGTATCTCAAAATGATGTTGCATGTTGATCGCGGGGAAACCATCGAGCAACGGGCTTTATTAAGGCGATTGGCAGAGTTGCAATATACCCGCAATGACATGAGCTTAGAGCGGGGGACTTATCGAGTAAGAGGGGAGGTAATTGATATTCACCCCGCAGAATCTGACCGTGAAGCGGTACGGATTGAGATGTTTGATGATGAGATTGAGCAGCTTAGCTATTTTGATCCATTAACTGGTGAGGTGTTACGACGTGTGCCACGTTTAACAGTGTACCCGAAAACGCATTATGTCACACCGCGTGAAGTTTTATTAAATGCTGTTGAGAAAATCAAAATCGAGTTGAAAGAACGATTGGAAGAATTGCGAGCCAATGATCGCCTAGTCGAAGCTCAACGCCTAGAGCAACGCACACAATTTGATATTGAGATGATTTTAGAGCTGGGCTACTGCTCAGGAATTGAGAATTATTCTCGCTATCTGTCAGGAAGAGAGGAGGGCAAGCCACCGCCTTGTTTGCTGGATTATTTGCCTGATAATGCCCTAATGATAATTGATGAATCGCATGTTACTGTGCCGCAGATTGGTGGTATGTATAAGGGAGATCGTTCTCGCAAAGAAAATCTTGTGAATTATGGTTTTCGTTTACCATCGGCTTTGGATAATCGCCCACTACGATTTGAAGAATTTGAACGAATTGCACCACAAACGATTTATGTCTCAGCAACACCTGGGGATTATGAAAACGAACATTCTGACAATATTGCTGAGCAGGTAGTTCGCCCAACAGGTTTGCTTGACCCTGAAATTGAAATTCGTCCCGTTGCCACGCAGGTTGATGATGTTATGTCTGAAATTACTGAACGAGCAGCACGGAATGAGCGGGTATTAATCACAACACTAACTAAGCGAATGGCGGAGGATTTAACCGATTATTTAATGGAGCATGGCAAGCGAGTACGCTATTTGCATTCCGATATTGACACGGTTGAACGTGTTGAAATCATCCGAGATTTACGTTTGGGGGAATTTGATGCGTTAGTCGGCATCAATTTATTGCGGGAAGGCTTAGATATGCCTGAAGTTTCGTTAGTCGCAATTTTGGATGCAGATAAAGAAGGCTTTTTGCGTTCAGAACGCTCATTAATTCAAACCATCGGACGTGCCGCTCGTAATGCACAAGGAAAGGCAATTTTATATGCGGATAGCATTACAAAATCCATGCAAGCCGCTATTGATGAAACCAACCGGCGACGAGCCAAGCAGATTGCCTATAATGAAAAACATGGTATCACTCCTGAAACTATCAAGAAGAAAGTAAATGACATCATGGAAGGAGCCTATGGTGGACAAATTCGAGGCAAACGCTTTGCTAAAGTCGCAGAGGAAAAAGCGAGTTATCAGGCACTGACACCTGTTGAGGCATCAAGAAAAATCAAGCAGTTAGAAAAGAAAATGCTGGAACATGCGAAAAATCTAGAATTTGAAGAAGCCGCTGCATTACGGGATGAGATTGCTAAAGTGAAGGATGAAGCTTTTGGCTTGTAAAAAAAGGCGGATATGTATTCCCACAAATGTAATCGTGGGAATATATTAAGGAGCTCTGATCAAGTAAGAAGTGAGGCTTTAGCCTCGCCCGAAACAATAGTATTCCAATACTTTACAAGCGATACTAAAGTGTCGCTTCCAATATTTTGGACTTAATCAGAGTCTTCTTAAGGTATTATTTATCGACCGAATAATTTGCTAGCCAGACCAATAGCACCGGAGATTCCACCAATGGAATCAAGTAAGCTACCACCACTGCTAGATTTATCAATAATTGTAGGAATTGCACCAGCTAAACCATTAAGTGCACTATCTTCATCAAGTCCTAATTTCTCTGCAAACTCTGAAATTTTATCACTACCAAAAATTTCTTGAATTTGACTAGGTTCAATTTCATCATTATCACCATCCCCTAACCAAGACCCAACTAATGATGCAAATCCACCAGAATTCAGATTAGAAATAATTGAGCTAATATCAATATTACCATCATCATCTGATACTAGACCACTAATTGCTGATGTAATATCACCAATATCCAATCCATCACCATCTTTATCGAGTTTAGTTTGGAATAATTGTGCACCAATTTGAATAATATCACCCATATCCATGATCCATCTCCTATATTTTTGTTACGATTCTGCTGGGATGCGAATCTTTTGACCAGGGAAAATTTTATCAGGATCTTTGATGACTTCACGATTAGCCGCAAATATCAGCTCATGTTTTGCACCATTTCCATAAAACGCTTTTGCAATACCCCAAAGTGTGTCACCTTCTTTGATAATATAAAATTGTGATTCAATAACTGTTTCAGTTTCAGGATAATCAAGTTCACTGGCTTCTACATTGCTAATTCCCATAGCATTGCCTACCATAAGTACTACTTTTTCCATTGCTTCGGGAGAATCCGCTTCACCTTTGATAATTGCAGTGTCACCATCGACCTTTATTTCCAAATCACTAACACCTGGGTTATCTTCTTCAATATGTTGTTTTAGCTTTTCACCCGCATCATCATTATTACCAAAAATTTTTTTACCAATATCTTTTGCAAAATCGAAAAGTCCCATGTTAACTCCTTTGAATTATATTGCTAATTTAGCTAGTTATTTTAAGTTTTTTACTAGACCTTCGAAGTATAACCCTTTTGAGCGGTATTGTCTTGATTTGATACACTTTTTAACAAGCTAAATGGATATAATAATAAAAAAATAACTGTAGTAGGAGGTCTTTTCACTATATTATCAATACTTTAACAGTAATACCTTCCTCATTCTCTGTAAAGCTATTTATAGTTTAATCACTTTCTTTAAGTTAATTCACTTTACCTGGATAATCAGCAATACCAGGATTATTTGCTACCCCAATTAGTTTAGGGTGATTGATTTTTGCAAGTTTTAATACATTATCCTCACCTTTATGCTTTAAGATATAATCTCGTACAACATCCCACATTAAACGCCCATCAGGGGTGTGGTTTACAACTGCCCAACCAGCAACTTTATATGTTTTCTTAGGATCAATTGGTGTACCATCATCCAAACGAGCATCTGTAATTCTTTCGTATAATTTTTTAGCTGGTTCAATGGTATAGTCCATGCCACCAACACGCACCATGTCGCCGCCTGATTGTAGATAAGGATCAGGGTCGAATAAATTGTCAGCAACTTGTTCTAATACATTGAGAAGCTGTTTGCCGGTCATTTCATTAACATAAGTTTCAGCATAAGTCATGGAGCATTGGCTCATGACATCTTCCATGGTAATCCAGTCGCCTTTCAATGTTGTTGTGCCCCAACGAACACCTGCAGATAGGGCAATATCCGCATCGTATTCTTCACGCAAGGCATTGCATAAGATTTGATCCCATGTTCCCATAAAGTTACCGCGGCGATAGAGTAAGCGGTCAGCAATGGCGAGTTTTTCTTCAAGAATTTCTTTGAATGTTTTCCCTAGACGATCTTTACTGTAACGACGCTCTGGGTTGCGGCTTTCAATGATTTTTTCATCATATTTTGTATCACGCATTTGCTTTAAATAGGCTTCCATTTCTGGGTCAGCATCTAGCATATTGGTGATAACAGGTAACATCTTATAGTATAAATTAGGCTTTCCGTCTTGAATATCAATATCCATTACGCCGACAAATTTACCATTTGAGCCCGCGTTGGTCACTAAGCAGGTTTTTCCGGTTTCTTTGTTCTTAACAGGAATAGGCTGTGGCATACCATCATGCGTATGTCCACCGAAAACGGCATCAAGACCTGGAATGTTTTCACCCATTTTAATATCAACATCCATACCATTGTGTGACAACATAACGACGACATCAGGTTTTTCTTCTTCGCGTACTTTTCTGACAAGGGCTTTCATATCATCTTCACGCAAACCAAATGACCAGTCAGGGAAGAATTCGGGTGGGTTGGCATTCGCTGTTCTTGGGAATGCCTGACCAATAATAGCAAGACGTTTGCCGCCAATTTCTTTCATAACATAGGGCTGGAAAGCATAACCAGCATCTTCATCAAACAGACCACGACCATCATTCTTATCAACTAACTCTGCATAGTTGTCATCCATCAGAGAATCTTCTTTTACACGGACATTTTGTCCAATAAAATTACCTTTAAATAAAGCAACGTTACTTAAGACTTCTTGTTCTTCATAGGTAAACTCCCAGTGTCCAACCATAACATTAACACCAAGAATATTAGAAGCTTCAACCATATCAACACCACGAGTCCATAATGATGTACCAGAGCCCTGCCACAAGTCACCACCGTCTAACGTTACTGTATTTTCTACACCACCTGCTTGTTCGCGTAGCATATCAAGTAGTGTTTTTATGTGGGCATAGCCTCCCATTTTTCCATATTTTTTTGCAGCTTCTTCAAAGTCAAGATAAGTATAAGCATAAGACTCAATACTATCTTTTGGTAATTGCATAGTTTCTAATAATTTTTCACCAACGATATGCGGTGGTCGATTAAATGCATCAGCAAAACCAAGGTTGACATTCGGTTCACGGAAATAAACAGGAAGTAATTGAGCGTGTAAATCAGTGGTATGAAGAATTCTCATTTGCCCTTTTTTAGGAACATTGTAGAAATCTTTAGGTGTAAAGTTCTCTGCGTAAGCATGTTGTAACCAAGGGAAGCTTACTACTGATGCTCCAGTTGCACCCATGGCTAAAAGTTTTAAAAATGTTCGTCTGTCCATTGTAGGCATAGCATGACCCTCTTCATTTAGTGAAGCATTGTTAATATGATTCGAGGTTAGGATTATAAAGGTTGTATATCCTTTACTTTATTCAGTTTATGTGAGTTGCATTTACGTAAATGCTTGTTCTGATAAGTAAGTTGTTAGATAGACTGTATTAGACCTGAATCTGTATTAATCTGATTACATATTAAGGGATTAGGTATAGTAATAAAATAATTAATTATTTAACGGTTACATCAATTGAGGCAGACTCATCTTTGTTATCAACCCATTTAATTGTCAGTGTATCGCCTGCTGCACCATTATATTTAAATGCTAGGTATGGGTTCTTCGAGATTGAGCCAGTCCAATCTGCAGTTAATAATGTTTTATCACCCGATGTCACTGTAACTGTTTTGATATAATGTGCTGGAATAACTTCTTTCGTCTTTTTATCTTTACGACGACCTGTTTCCATTGGGTGACTCATTAATGCTTTTACTGTAACGACACCGTCTTTTGCTTTAGCACGGGCTTTAATTTTAGCAGCCATGTTTAAACTCCTTTATATTCTAAATTAACCGCCACAACCGCCGATTGTAACTTTAACATTTTTAATAGCTTTTAGTGTTTTATCACCTGCTGTTACAAGTGCAATTACATCACCTGTTTTACCCATTTTAATACGTGTAGAAGCATAAGCTAAGGCATCATCACCAATATGAAATACTGCAACTAGTGGTTCAGGATTTTCAGCAGCTACAAGAGTGATTTCTGTAGCACCTTCGACACCTGTAGCATCGACAGTGACGGGTACAACGGCACCATTTTCTGCAATTTCTGGAGCTTTTAATTTTACCGCCTCAGATGCTTCCGCTGCTTCGACAGTTTTCATATCAAAACTACTTTTTTCGGGGGTATCTCCAGTACTAGCTTGTTTTGCTTGTTCTGCATCATCTGCTGCAAATAATGTTGCAGGGCTGAGTAAACCTGCTCCAACTGCCAAACCAGCTGCACTAGCTGACAATGTTCCTGTTACAAAACTTCTTCGTTTCATTGTTAAATTCCAATAATTTATTGTTTAAGTGATTGAACTTTTAAATTTCATTTCCTTTAAAGAAGTCCCTAATGAAACCAAACAAGCCCATCGAATAAGCAACTTGTGATTTGAGCTTAGAGACTTCTAAATCGAAAATATAATTGATTCAAGAATATTAGGATACCACTAAATAGTAGAATATGGACATAATCTACTTATATTTTTGTGTTATCCTAGAACTTTAATCTAATTGTAACACTTAGAAAGCCTTAAAACTATCTAGCTGAGTGTCACTAATATTTAGTGACCAGCTAGATTGTATTTAATTCTAGATTGTAATAAATTAAACAACATTATTTTGTAAAATAACTTGGAAAATCTAGATTCTTTTGGTTCTCCATTTGTGCTTTTCCAGTTTCTGCTTGGAAAGTGGCTTTTTTAGCAAGCTTTACTGCTTTATTAAAATTACCAGAGGCTGCCGCTTCTTCTGCTTTTTTTAGAAATTTACCAATATCTCGCCATTCACCACCAACGTCAGCTGCTGCTTTTTGAGCAGCTTTGGCCGTTTCTAATGCGGCTTTAAAGGTATCAGCATTTTCTTCAGCAAAGCTAGGTACTGTGAAAATAACCGTAAGTATTGTAATTGATAATATTTTTTTTAACATAATTTTTTTTTACCCTTATTTTCTTGCACTAGGACCATTTAACTCTAAGCCATTACTCATATACGTTAAGAAATATTCTAAATTACGATACTCTTCACTTTGAGCCTTGAAAGGTTTTGCACGAACTTGTTTATTACACCCTGAAAAGCGACGGTGTAATGTGCCCATTCCACCC
>JALWYT010000079.1 GCA_026992705.1 Thiotrichaceae bacterium | reverse complement strand
TCTCAGCCTCGCATCGGTTACATAACCTGAAACCTGCCTGGTATTTATCTCTTCTGATGCCGGTGTCTTCATTCTGTACATGCCGAGGCTGAAGTTATTATAATTGCTTTTATATCAATTTTTTATATCCAGCAAACAGCCCGTTTGATACGGGCTTTTTTGTGGATAAGTTTTATTGCTCTAGGGCTTATCTTGGTAGTGGCAATTGGTAGTATTTTAGTATTTCATTCAATGAAACAATGTCTAAGCGTTTGGCTTTTTAGGTATTCAAGGAAGGCTTTTTCTGTTGTTCCCTCTCCTTTAAAATCTTTTTCCTTCCGTTTGGTTCATTTGGTAAAGCTCCATTTACTGAAAAATCTTCACTAAAACCACCGTTGAAGCCTTCACTAAAACCCTCCCATGATGTGGGCTTTTCTGTGCGTATGATTTTACTTGCTTCTATTTGACCTTGTTTTTTAGATACAGGCTTTCCATTTATAGCCCAATCTCCCTTATCAAAAAAAGACTCTGTTAGCTCTGGTACGTCATCGGCATCACTCCAAGTAGGGGGTGACTTTTCTAATTTCTCATTCATTGTTTTTTCTCATTATGTTCAATATGCCCCGCTATCAAGTTTGTAAAGATCATTCCTATATCATTGTTACTACTTGCCATATCCATTAGGCTATCCATAACCTCAGCACGTTCAATTACTTCATTATCAGATTTAATAGGCGTATTGATATAAACCAATTATTTCACCTTTAGCTCATTTTATGGTGTTTTTTATGCTGCCTTATCTAGCTTAAAGTGTGTTTCTATTTCATCCCAAAGAATCATTACTTTTTTATCTTCATCTTTACTCAATAGACCTAGTTCAAGTAATTTCTTTACATCTGTATGGGTATTTTTGTAGTCCCTGCCTAGTGTTTTTGCTAGTTGGTAGATAGTTTGACTACCTTGTTTTTTTAATACCTGCATTAGCTCCCAACGCTTAGGAGTAAAGGCATTGATAAAGCCTTTTATACTTTCAAAGGTAAGCTTATTTACGGGGGCTGCTTGCTTTCCTGTTTCCCATGCTTGGATAAAGTCTTGTATGTCATTTTCTGGCTGACCAATATCAACTGACGTGGTCAAGCATTTTATTACACCTCAGTTAAGCCGCTTTTTCCACATTCAATAGTTTTTCTTCAAATGCATTCGGACTCATATATCCCAGATACAAATGCAACCTTTCGCTGTTATAAAACATGACAATATATTCCAGAATATCTTGCTGTGCTTCATAACGGTTTTGGTAATTTCTCCATTTGCTTGTCGGCTAACATTTTTTTATATACGGCTGGGTCAATGCCGTTTGCTAATTGCTCCCTTGCCTTTCGGTGTCTTTCTCTTGCTTGTGCTAGGCTGATTTCTGGATATACGCCTAGTGCTAAGGTCTTTTGTTTTTTTAGGTATCGGTAGTTATACCGCCAATATTTTCCTGTTTTGTTGACCAGTAAGTATAAGCCGCCACCATCGGTGATTTTTACAGGCTTTTCCTCTGCGGTAGGTATGGTATTTTTGATTGCTATATTGGTTAAATTTCACTTCATTGTTGGTATCTGTCTTTATTCCTAAAAAAGTACCAACAAATATACCAACATATTTTTGCGATATTAAGGGTTAAACTGGTATGATAGTGAATCATAAAAAAAGAGGAAAATCATATTATATCAATTACTTAGGTTATTATGCTATAATATGATTTTTATATATGGTGGAGGCGGCGGGAATCGAACCCGCGTCCGAGAATCCTCTATCTGAAGGCGGCTACATGCTTAGACTCTGTCTTTGATTTAATTTAATGAACCCGACAGTCAGGGTTTCATTAAACGAGTTTGCTAAGGTTTAACACAATATAACGCAAACAAAGATATCATGCGATCCTGCTAAATGACTCCTGACACCGAACCCGCAGGCTGGTAAGGGCAGAAGCTAGCCGGGTTTAAGCAGCTAGAGCGTAGTTGTTATCGTTTGCAACTATTTTAATATACAGCTTTGATTTTAAGTGGTCACTGATACCCACTGCATGCTCCCCAGATTTCGTAATCCCCGTCGAAGCCATGTCGCCCCCTTGAGGTTTTGCTATCTGTATTGAGTGTTGGATATTGTACTGTGCTGTTTGTTCAATGTCATTAAAATTTAATGTTATTTGTAACCAACTGATTTTCATTATATTTTTAATTAGTTATTAATTTTATATTAACCGCTAACTTGCTTGGTATTTTGCAATCAAAATAAATCATGTCATAATTA
>JALWYT010000078.1 GCA_026992705.1 Thiotrichaceae bacterium | reverse complement strand
CACTGCTGTAGGCGTTGGCGTTATTCTAGCCGCTGCGGGACTTGGTTCTGCAATTGGTTGGGGTTTAATTTGTGCGAAGACGTTGGAAGGCATTGCACGTCAGCCTGAAATGCGTCCACAATTAATGACGAATATGTTTGTATTCGCTGGTTTGATGGAGTCTTTCCCATTCATCATCTTAGCATTTGCAATGTGGTTCTTGTTTGCCAACCCATTTGTTGGTGCACTTCAAGCTGCCATCGGTGCACTTTAAAATAATTAAGTAATAATACTTGATTCGTGTTGTGTCCGTTAATTGAGTTTAATAGACAAAACTAAACTAAGTGTAAAGAGGTATTTGAAGTGGATATAGGAATTACGTTAATCGCTCAAGTATTAGCGTTTACGATACTCATTTGGCTTGTAAATAAGTACATGTGGGGACCACTCAACGACGCGATGGAAGCTCGTCGTGCTAAAATTTCTGAGGGTTTGTCTGCATCCGAAAAAGGGCAGAAAGACATGGAGCTTGCAGAAAAACGTGCAAAAGAGGTGATTAAAGAAGCCAAGCAGGAAGCTGCTAACATCATTAATCAAGCTCAGGCACGCAGTACGCAAATCGTTGAAGAAGCTAAAATAGCAGCGACAGAAGAGGCAAACCGCGTAAAAGCGGGAGCTCAAGCTGAAATTGATCAAGAAGTGAATCGAGCTAAAGAAGCCTTGCGTCAGCAAGTGTCAGAATTAGCATTAGCTGGAGCTAGTAAAGTTCTAGGTAAAGAGATTGACGCAAGTGCACATAAAGCTGTACTTGATGATCTAGTTTCCCAACTATAGGTAGTTATTATGTCTGAACTAACGACTACTGCACGTCCATATGCACGGGCAATCTTCGAGCTAGCAAGTGAAAGCGGCAAATTAACTGAATGGTCAGAGACTTTGCAGTTTATGGCAGCCGTTGCCTCAAATGAAGATGCACGGCGTTTGCTCGACAACCCAAAATTAACGAAAGAAGCAGCGGGTGAGATATTGATCAAACTTTGTGGTGAACAAATTGATGATCAAGCTCAAAACCTAGCAAAGCTACTTGCAGAAAACTCACGCATTTCTGTCTTACCTGAAATTTCAGCACTCTACGAAGAGCTGAAAGCTGATGCAGAAGGCAGTGCAGACGTCCAAGTAACTTCTGCCTTTGAAATGAGTGATGCAGAGCAAGCCAAGCTAGCGGATGCGTTAAAAGCTAAATTGGGTCGTGACGTTAATTTAACCGTTGAAATTGATGAATCAATAATGGGCGGTGTAATTATACGAGCCGGTGATATGGTAATAGATGGTTCGATTCAAGGTCGTCTGCAGCGTATGACACAAGCCTTGAACGGATAAGAGGAATAGCAAATGCAATTAAACCCAACTGAAATCAGTGATTTAATCAAAGAGCGAATTCAAAGCTTTGATACAAGCACTGAAGCTCGCACAGAGGGTACAATTGTCTCAGTCATGGACGGTATCGTTCGCATCCACGGGATGGGCGATGTCATGTCTGGCGAGATGATTGAATTCTCCAATGGTGCCTACGGTCTAGCTCTAAACTTAGAGCGTGACTCTGTTGGTGCCGTAGTTTTAGGTGACTACAAAGGTATTACAGAAGGTGATACTGCAAAATGTACAGGTCGTATTCTTGAAGTCCCTGTTGGCGATGGATTACTTGGTCGTGTTGTTGACGCACTAGGTAGCCCTATCGACGGCAAAGGTGCTGTTGAGAATGACGGCTTCAACCCTGTTGAACGCCAAGCACCTGGTGTTATCGACCGTCAATCGGTTGATGAACCACTAGAAACAGGTATCAAAGCACTAGATGCAATGGTTCCTATCGGTCGTGGTCAGCGTGAATTGATTATCGGCGACCGCCAAACAGGTAAAACCGCCGTTGCGGTTGACACAATCATCAACCAAAAAGGCAAAGGCGTAAAATGTATTTACGTTGCGGTTGGTCAAAAAGCATCATCAGTTGCCAATATTGTTCGTAAATTAGAAGAACACGGTGCACTTGAATACACAATCGTCGTTGCCGCTAACGCATCAGACCCAGCATCAATGCAATATCTTGCACCTTATGCAGGTTGTGCAATGGGCGAATACTATCGTGATCGCGGTGAAGATGCTCTGATTGTGTATGACGACTTAACCAAGCAAGCTTGGGCATATCGTCAAGTATCACTCTTGCTACGCCGTCCACCAGGACGTGAAGCCTACCCCGGTGATGTATTCTTCTTGCACTCACGCCTATTAGAGCGTGCTGCTCGTGTTAATGCCGACTATGTTGAGCGTTACACAGAAGGCAAAGTCACTGGCAAAACAGGCTCATTAACAGCATTGCCAATTATCGAAACTCAAGAAGGTGACGTATCAGCATTCGTACCAACCAACGTAATCTCAATTACGGACGGACAAATCTTCCTAGAGACAGATTTGTTTAACGCTGGTATTCGTCCTGCAATCAACGCAGGTCTTTCTGTATCACGAGTCGGTGGTTCAGCACAGACCAAAATCATCAAGAAGCAAGGTGGCGGTATCCGTCTTGACCTCGCACAGTATCGTGAATTAGCGGCATTCTCGCAATTCGCATCTGACCTTGATGAAGCAACTCGATCTCAATTAGAACGCGGTAAGCGTGTCACAGAATTAATGAAGCAAGCACAGTATTCACCATTGAATACTGCTGAAATGGCATTCGCACTATTTGCAGCGAATGAAGGCTTCCTTGATGATGTTGAGGTCGATAAAGTGGTTGATTTTGAAGCTGCCATGATTAGTTCTATCCGTGCAAACAATCAAGACTTGCTCGATAGCATCAATGAAAGCGGTGATTTCAACGACGAAATAGCGGATCAAATGCGTAAAGTACTTGAGAATTTCAAATCAACAGCTACTTGGTAGTGGGAGGAAAACCCCATGGCAGGTATAAAAGAAATTCGCACACAGATCAGTAGTATCCAGAATACTCGAAAGATCACCAAAGCAATGGAAATGGTTGCAGCGGCAAAAATGCGTAAAGCACAAGAACGCATGGAAGCCTCCCGCCCTTATGCAGAAAAAATGCACGAGGTCGTCAGCCATGTTGCCAGTGGTCATCTTGAGTACAAGCATCCATTTACACAAGAGCGTGAAAATGTGAAGCGTGTTGGTTACATCATCATCTCCAGTGATCGTGGTCTTTGTGGTGGCTTGAATACCAACCTATTCAAAGCCGCATTCCAAAGCATCGCAGACTGGAAAGAAAAGAACGTAGACGTTGAAATTGCAGCCTTTGGTAACAAAGCCATCACTGCATTCAAACGCTATGGTCTAGTTGCCGAAGCTGGCAACTTAGGTGATAAACCATCGCTGGAAGATCTAGTCGGTACAATCAAAGTCATGTTAGATGCCTATCATGACGGCAGAATTGATCGCTTATTCTTGGTTGAAAACCAATTTATTAACAGCATGACGCAAAAACCACGCGTGACTCAATTAATTCCCGTGGTTGCTTCTGATGACGAAAAACTCAGTCATCAATGGGATTACATCTACGAACCCGAATCGAAAGAAGTGATTGATGCACTCATGCAGCGTTATATCGAATCGCTAGTGTATCAAGGCATTGTAGAAAATATCGCTTGTGAAATGTCAGCCCGAATGGTTGCCATGAAAGCCTCAACGGATAATGCAGGTAAGATTATCGACGAGCTTAAACTGGTTTACAACCGTGTTCGTCAGGCAGCAATCACTCAGGAAATTTCTGAGATTGTCGCAGGTGCAGCAGCCGTTTAGTGGGTGCGATGCTGTTAATTATTAAAATTTTTTAGGAGTACTAATCAATGAGTTCTGGAAACGTCGTTGAGATAATTGGAGCGGTTGTTGATGTGGAATTCCCACGCGATGCCGTACCCAGTGTATATAGTGCACTCACGGTGACTGATCATGATGGGCTAACGCTAGAAGTTCAAGCCCAGCTAGGTGACGGAGTTGTACGATCAATCGCCATGGGTGCAACCGATGGCTTAAAACGTGGCATGGCTGTTGAAGACACAGGCAGCCCAATCCAAGTCCCCGTCGGTGCTGGTACACTAGGACGAGTCATGAATGTATTGGGTGAACCTGTTGATATGGCAGGTCCAATTGAAGGCAATGAAACCATGCCTATTCACCGTGCCCCACCAACCTATGAAGAGCAAGCTTCAACGGTTGAAATCCTAGAGACAGGTATCAAAGTTATCGACTTAGTCATGCCTATCGCAAAGGGTGGTAAAATCGGTCTATTCGGTGGTGCAGGTGTAGGAAAAACCGTAACCCTAATGGAGTTAATCAACAACATCGCAAAAGCACACTCAGGTCTGTCTGTATTCGCAGGTGTTGGAGAGCGTACTCGTGAAGGAAACGACTTCTACTACGAGATGGAAGAAGGCGGCGTACTTGACAAAGTAGCCCTTGTTTACGGTCAAATGAACGAGCCACCAGGAAACAGACTGCGTGTAGCCTTGACGGGGCTAACAATGGCAGAATACTTCCGTGATGAAGGTCGTGACGTACTCATGTTCATCGACAACATCTACCGCTACACACTCGCGGGAACAGAGGTATCAGCATTGCTCGGTCGTATGCCATCAGCGGTAGGTTATCAGCCTACGCTAGCAGAAGAAATGGGTGCATTGCAGGAACGAATCACATCAACCACCACAGGTTCGATTACCTCGTTCCAAGCCGTTTACGTCCCAGCGGACGACTTAACTGACCCATCACCAGCAACCACATTCTCTCACCTCGATGCAACACTGGTACTTTCGCGTAACATCGCCGAGCTTGGAATCTATCCAGCGGTAGATCCACTTGACTCAACATCGCGTCAGCTTGATCCAAACGTCATCGGTGAAGAGCATTACAACATTGCTCGTGGCGTACAAGGTGTACTTCAGCGTTACAAAGAATTGCAAGACATCATCGCAATTCTCGGAATGGACGAATTATCCGAAGAAGACAAGCAAGTGGTAGGACGTGCCCGTCGTATCCAACGCTTCTTATCTCAACCATTCCACGTTGCAGAAGTCTTCACTGGAGCTCCCGGTAAATATGTATCCTTAGCTGATACGCTAGCAGGCTTTAAAGCAATCTTAGCAGGTGAATACGATCATCTACCTGAGCAAGCTTTCTACATGGTTGGCGGAATCGAAGAAGCTATCGAGAAAGGTAATGCATAAGATTTTATATATGGTGCATATCGAGACAAGGCACTGTTGCTTTGTCTTGCCTACCTCATATAAAGCCTCATGCTTGTTTATGGAGAAGCAACAATGCAATCTTCTGTAAAATTAAACGTGGTCAGTGCTGAAGAAGAGATATTCAGTGGTTATGTAGAAAAAGTTGTCGCCCCTGGAACAATGGGTGATTTGGGTATATTACCTGGTCATACACAATTGATTACAACTATACGCCCTGGTGAACTTCGTTATATCCCTGCAAACGATGATGAAGCGGAAGTCTCATTATTCGTCGCAGGTGGTATTCTAGAAGTACAACCTCATTTAGTTACCGTGCTCTCAGACACTGCACTACGAGCAGATGACTTAGATGCCGAAAAAGCTAAGGCAGCAATGCAACGTGCTAGAGATGCACTTAAAGGTAAAGACCCTGAGGATCTTGACTACGAAGCACTGCAAGCTGAGCTAGATGCAGCCAAAGCACAAATCGAAATGATTCAGCGAATTAGCAAGATACGATAATTTAACCATTGTCTAATTGATAAAAAAGGCGATCATTGGTCGCCTTTTGTATGTCTCATCTAACAATAAAATAAATTATGATAATAGACCCAATCGGGTTCGTAGGGAGTTATTATTCGTATTTCTGCCGACTGGGGATAACGCCTCTTACTCCACCTCTAGGGTTTTCAACATCACCAAAATAGCGAGGCATCATGTGGATATGAATATGTGGTACAGATTGTCCTGCGGCTTTGCCAATATTTACACCGATATTGTAGCCATCAGGTTGATGCTTTTTGTCAATAATTGCTTTCATTTCATCTATTAATTCCATAAAAGCCATTCTTTCTTCGAGTGTTGCATCAAAGAACTCAGGTACATGCCGACGAGGTACGATTAGGCAGTGACCAGGGTTGACGGGATTGGTGTCTTTAATCACATAGGCAAATTCGTTTTCAATGACTTTGCCATTATCATCAATATAAACATCCCTTAGTGAACATAAAGGGCAATTTTTATTTTCTGACATTTGTATTACTGAAATAAGTAGATAGGAAGATGGGTTAAACTATAGATGCTTGTCGTGCAGTTGCTCTAATCCTTTTGGGAGGCAAAATATTCCCACGCGAAGTAGCGTGGGAACAAGGCTTGTTACTGCGTTGGGCATTATAAAATAATCCAGCCTTAGTGGTTAGAGATTAAGCTGCTGAGTGTCCAGATAGCTTAATTTCAACCTTATCTTCATCTGCGAGACCTGCATAGTATTCACGCAAGATTTCAAGTACTTCAGGACGAGAGAATTTAGTTGAGACTTCTTCGCCTTCTGATAAGGCTTTTCTCAATTTAGTACCTGAAAGTAGCATACGGTCAGAGGCATTGTGTGGACAAGTCTTCATTGATGCCATGCCGTCACATTTATCACACCAGAATGTCCAGTCGATTTTTAATGGCTTAGTTTCTAAAGCATCGGCTGGGATTTCATCAAAGATAGTGTGAGCATCAAATGGACCGTAATAATCGCCAACACCTGCGTGGTCACGACCAACGATTTGATGTGAGCAGCCATAGTTTTGTCTAAATAATGCGTGGATTAATGCTTCACGAGGTCCTGCATAACGCATATCTAATGGATAACCTGCTTGCACAACAGAATCAGGTGCGAAGTATTTATCAATTAATACACCAATTGCCTTTGAGCGAACATCCGCAGGAATATCTCCGGGCTTTAATTTACCGAGCAATGAGTGAATTAATACGCCATCACCGATTTCTAATGCAATTTTTGCAAGATATTCATGTGAGCGGTGCATTGGGTTGCGAGTTTGGAAGGCAGCAACTGTTGACCAACCTTTTTCCTCGAAGTAAGCACGAGTTTCGGCAGGTGTCATGAATTGATCACCGTATTCTTCTTTAAAGCCACCCATTGAGAGTACTTTGATAGGACCAGCAAGGTTTACATCCTTTTGCTCCATCACCATTTTAACGCCAGGGTGCTCAATATCCGTTGTTTTATAAACGGTTTTGCACTCATGCTCTTTATCAATGGTGTATTTTTCATTAACGGTCATAGTCGCCATGACTTCGCCGCTTTCCTCGCTAACAAGAGCAATATCATCACCAATATTAATGCTATCAGCCGTTGCTGTATCCGCAGACATGGTAATTGGAATAGGCCAGAATAAACCATCTTCCATTTGCATATTATCGCAAACACCTTGCCAATCTGCTTTACCCATAAAGCCTTCAAGTGGTGTGAAACCACCGATACCCATCATAATGATGTCGCCGACTTCACGAGATGTAACAGGAACTTGTGGTAAAGTTGCAGCACGTTCTTTTTCAGCAGCTAATGCTTCACCTTCTAGCAGAAGTGGCTTAAGTTCACCACCACCATGAGGTTTAACGAGTTTTGACATATTGATTCCTCAAATATAGCGAAAGTTTAAATGAATAAATTTTAGATTCATCTGCAATATAGATGCAGTATGCTTAAATAAAATCTAGATTGAAAAGCCTATAAATTTGCCAAAATTATATAGAAATAAGTGAGAAATAATACATCTCTTAATAG
>JALWYT010000077.1 GCA_026992705.1 Thiotrichaceae bacterium | reverse complement strand
TTTCTGAAATGGAGTGCGTAACATCAGAAATTAATTCAATCTTAACACAATCACTATTTTTTTATCATGGGCTGGTTTGATTTTTTAAGGTATTATTATAATTGTTTTGAGTTTGATAAAAAAATTATTTATCTATGCAGTGCCATTAGATAAAGAATGGAATGTCAAATAGTGGCGTATTATTAGGAACTAAAACAATGTTTCAACAACTCGAAAACTCACTTGATAAAAATGGGTTTGCTATTGTTCCATCCGTTTTTAGTGAAAGCGAAATCAGTGAACTAATCAGCGTAGTGAATCCTATGCTCAAAAACTGTCCAGCAGCAGGGATTAGGGGAATTTCTCAAAAGTTGCCAACCGCTTTATCAAATTCTCCTAGAATTTTAAAATTGGTAACCCCGATTTTGGGCGCAGAAGCTAGACTAGTTCGCTCAATCCTTTTCAATAAAAGCCCTAAAGTCAATTGGAAGGTAACTTGGCACCAAGACCTTTCTATAGCTGTTGCTAAAAAGGAAAATGTTGATGGCTTCAATGCGTGGTCAATAAAGGAAGGGGTTGTGCATGTGCAACCTCCTGTATCTATCTTGGAAAAAATGTTAACAGTTCGTATTCACTTAGATGCTGCTAATGAATCTAATGGAGCTTTATGGGTATCGAGTGGTAGTCACCGTTTTGGACGAATACCTGCTGCACAAGCTGCCTCTGTCGCCAGAAAAAACGGAGAATTTTTGTGTTCAGTACAAGCTGGTGATGTTCTATTGTTTCGCCCCTTGTTATTACATTCTTCGCGCAAGGTTTCATCGTCCAACAATCGGCGCATTATTCACCTAGAATTTTCTTCAGCAAAATTACCAGCTTCACTGGAATGGAATGAATAATTATAACACTAACTTTAATTAAAATAGGAACTTATAAAATGACAAATTTTTCAGAAATGCCTGATAAAAACGGATATTTTGGTGAGTATGGTGGGCAAATTTTGCCACCAGAACTGGTAACAATCATGAATGAGATTAATGATGCCTATGATAAAGTCATTCAAATGGAGTCTTTTCAAAAGGAATTGCAGCAACTTTATGCAGATTATGTTGGTCGTCCTAGCCCTCTTTATTTTGCGAAACGCTTAAGTAATGAGATTGGTGGGGCTAAGATTTTTTTCAAGCGCGAGGATTTGAATCACACTGGTGCTCATAAAATTAACCATTGTCTTGGCGAAGCTTTATTAGCCAAATATATGGGAAAAACTAAGGTTCTGGCAGAAACTGGGGCTGGACAGCATGGTGTAGCATTAGCTACGGCTTGTGCATTAGTTGACATTGAGTGTGAAATTCACATGGGTGAAATCGATATTGAAAAAGAACACCCTAATGTTACTAAAATGAAAATCTTAGGTTGTAATCTCATTCCAGTATCTCGCGGAACTAGAACACTAAAGGATGCTGTTGATAGTGCTTTTGAAGAATACTTAAAAGACCCAGTGAACTATTTTTATGCAATAGGTTCAGTTGTTGGACCACACCCATTTCCAAAAATGGTGCGCGATTTTCAAAGCATAGTTGGCAAAGAGGCTAAAGAACAAATCTTAGCCAAAGAAAACCGATTACCTGATGTACTAGTTGCTTGTGTTGGTGGAGGCTCTAATGCTATGGGCTTATTTACAGCATTCTTGGATGATGAATCGGTTAAAATGATTGGTGTAGAACCAGCAGGAAAAGGTTTGGAAACGGCTGAACATGCAGCGACACTGACTTTAGGAACTAAAGGTGGACTTCATGGATTCAAATGCTACATCTTACAAGATCAGCAAGGTCAGCCTTTACCAGTTTACTCTATAGCTTCAGGCTTGGATTATCCTGGGGTTGGACCACAGCATTGTTATCTAAAGGATATAAAACGTGTTGTTTATGAAACGATTGATGACAAAGAATGTCTGGATGCCTTTATGCTGACATCTCGTTTGGAAGGAATTATTCCAGCATTAGAAAGTTCACATGCGATTGCCTATGCGATGAAACTTGCCAAAAACATGTCAAAAGAAAAGATAATACTGGTTAATCTTTCAGGGCGTGGAGATAAGGATGCGGATTTTGTAGCGAATTATTTATCGCTAAATATTTAAATTCGAGCATGGAGTGCAAGCTTACCTTGCACGGTTCAAGGTAACCTTGAATTCCAACATCGAATTGATTATTCGTCGGAGTGCAAGGTTACCTTGCACTCCTATCAATATAAGATTTTAAAAGACTATCAAGGGGCGTTGCCCCAGGCTGGTATATATAGCAT
>JALWYT010000076.1 GCA_026992705.1 Thiotrichaceae bacterium | reverse complement strand
TTGTCTCATTCTTCTTTTTTTCCTGCTCAGATTTACAATATAAAAAGCAGCCCGTAACGGATTTTATTGTTTATCCATTTAAATTTCAAAAAAAATTCGTTATTGAAAAAAGTCTACCAAATGCGATTCTCTATCCAGTAGATATTGATGGTGATGGAAATGATGAATTTATTCGGATATACAATAATCCCAACGACCTATCAATGGTCATCCTGAGAACTTTTAAAAGAACAACTATCGAAGCAATAAATGATTCAGCAATTTTTGGGTACATTGGCAAAATAGATTATAACCGGGATGGTATTTATGAGCTCCTTTTAAATGCACAGAAAAAAGACAGGTTTGAGTTGCTATTACTCCCAACCAGCACTAATCAAGAAGTAAAAAAATGGGAGGTGTGCAAGAAAAAGGAAATATTTAAATCCCAGAAAGGGAGAATCTATATCGGCGGCGCATTTTTCCATCCTTTAGATTCCTATAAAATATTTTTAATCCTAAATACTGCTTTTACAGATGCGCCGCGGCATATTTTATTAAATAATTTATTTTATAATAAATTGATATTATTATGTTTATTGACGAATTACAGAGGATTAGTCTAATCTAAAAATTGGATTCCCCGAAAGTTGAGCCTTGCTCAACAAGCTAGGAGGAAGGTTGGAACTTCTCCAACCAGAAAGCCCACCACCTTAGTGGGCTTTCTTTTGTCTACTAAAAGTCGTTTAGTTTCACTAAGAACCAACTTAAATCAAAAGAATAGATTTAAGGAAAGTATTGTGATTTACCTTAATAAAGCATAGGTTCGTTCAACATAAGCATTTATTAATGCTTGAAATTCTTCAACAATATTATTACCTTTCAATGTTACTGTTTTTTTACCATCTTCATAAACAGGAGCAACCGGTTTTTCACCTGAACCAGGCAAACTGATACCAATATTAGCTTGTTTACTTTCACCAGGTCCATTGACTACACAACCCATTACCGCAACAGACATATCCTCAACCCCTACATATTGGTTTTTCCAAATAGGCATTTGTTGACGTAGATAAACTTGAATATCGTTTGCTAAATGCTGAAAGTAATCACTAGATGTCCGTCCACAACCAGGACAAGCAATAACTTGTGGTGTAAATGAACGTAATCCCATACTTTGCAAGATTTCTTGAGCAACAATGACCTCTTTCTCACGAGCAGTACCAGGTTCTGGTGTAAGTGAAATTCGGATAGAATCCCCAATACCTTCTTGTAATAACACAGCAAGTGCAGCAGTCGAGGCAACGATACCTTTACTCCCCATACCTGCTTCAGTTAACCCTAAATGCAGTGCATAATTACACTGTGATGCTAAATCCCGATAGACATGAATTAAATCTTGTACACCACTTAATTTACAAGAAATAATAATACGGTCTTTCGCTAAACCATAGCTCTCTGCTTTAATAGCACTACTTAATGCAGATTCAATCAATACATCATGCATAACACCTTTAATCGGTTTAGGTCGTTTACTATGACTATTTTCATCTAAGCGTGTGGCTAATAAACTTTGATCAAGCGAACCCCAATTAACTCCGATACGAACCGCTTTATCATATTTGCAAGCAAAATGAATAAGTTTTTCGAACTTCTCATCCCCGTTTTTGCCTTTACCTACATTCCCAGGGTTTATCCGATATTTGGCAAGTGCTTGAGCACACTCAGGCACTTCTTCAAGTAACTTATGCCCGTTAAAATGAAAATCACCGACCAAAGGTACATCATAACCCATCTTATCTAAACGTTGCTTAACTTCTGGTACTGCTTGAGCAGATTCAATATTGTTAACCGTGATGCGTACAAGTTCAGAACCTGCTTTATAAAGTTCAGCAATTTGAGCGACTGTACGTACTACATCTGCCGTATCCGTATTTGTCATTGACTGTACAACAATAGGGTAATTACCACCAATCATAATATTCCCTACCTTGACAGCAAGCGTTTGATGGCGTTGTGGGAGAGTATAAGTATTAACCATTTTTCTCGTCTTTTTAAATTAACTCAACAAATTTTACCACTTGTTTTATAACTATCCTAAACCTAAGGTATTCTGGTGTATAAATGATCTGTAGTGGGCTAAAACCATGTTTGGGTTAATACTAAGATGGCATATTAGTCGCATAGAAATAAAAAAGTAGGCAAAACACAAAATAAGAACTCATTTGTAAAATACTGGAAAATCTTTACTAATATAATTACAAATCAAAGAGTTGCTCTTTTGTGTTATAAAAAAATAATATTAAGTCATCATGAATTAATTAGTAATCCCTTACATTTGCTCCATTGTTTCAATGCCTAATAAGCCCAAGCCGAGTTTTAAGGTATCCGCTGTTAGCTGAGCCAGTTTTAGGCGGCTGTTTTTAATATCATCATCCGCTTTGAGAATCGGGCAGGCTTCGTAGAAGGTCATGAAGTTGCCTGCGAGTTCATATAAATAATTACAGAGCGTATTTGGTGTAGCATCTTTGGCGACTTGTTCAATCGCTTCTTCGCATTGCAAAATTTTAACGGCTAATTGGCGTTCTTCGGCGGCATTGAGTTGAATTGTAGCTTGTTCGTCGTAGCTGTCAGCTTTTTTGAAGATGCTGTGTATGCGGGTATAGGCATATTGTAAATAAGGGGCGGTATTGCCCTCAAAGCTCAACATGGTATCCCAGTTGAAAATATAATCAGAAGTCCGATTTTTCGATAAATCTACGTATTTTACTGCTCCAATACCAACTTTATGGGCAATTTGCTTTTTCTCTTCATCAGATAGATCAGGATTTTTCTCTGCGACAAGGGCGTAGGCTCTTTCTTCGGCTTCGTTGAGTAAGTCGATTAATTTTACTGTACCGCCTGTGCGAGTTTTAAAGGGTTTGCCGTCTTCGCCCATCATGGTTCCAAAGGCTAGATGCTCAAGCTGCATATCGTCAGGCACAAAGCCTGCTTTTTTGGCAATTAAAAATACCGATGTTAAATGGAGGTTTTGCCGTGCATCGACAAAATACATGGCACGCTTTGCTGCAAGCTCTTTATGACGATAACGCAAGGCGGCAAGGTCGGTAGTGGCATATAGATAACCGCCGTCTGATTTTTGTACGATTACAGGGAAAGGCTTATTGTCTTTTGCTTTGAGCTCGTCTAAAAAGACAACCTTGGCTCCATCGCTTTCTGTTAATAAGCCTTGTTCGTCTAAGGCTTGAATGACATTAGGAAGGTCGTCATTATAGGAGCTTTCAGGTTTGACATCATCACGACTTAGGCTGACATTTAATTGCTCATAGACTTCTTCGCAGTGTTGCAGTGATATATCAATAAACTGCTGCCAGAGTTGTTTACATTGTTCATCCCCCGATTGTAATTTAACGACATAGTCACGAGCTGTTTCAGCAAAAGCTTCATCCTCATCAAAACGCAATTTGGCATCACGATAAAAGCTTTCCAAATCTGCCAGTTTTATGGATAAATCACTTTCATTATCTGTTTTTTGATCAACCATGTGGGCAATCAACATGCCAAATTGTGTTCCCCAGTCGCCAACATGGTTTTGGCGGATGACATGATGCCCTAGCAACTCAAGTGTCCGCACAACTGCATCGCCAATAATCGTTGAACGCAGGTGTCCAACGTGCATTTCTTTAGCAAGATTAGGACCTGAATAATCAACAACGATATTCATTGGCTGCTGACTCTTGGCAATACCAACTTGATCAGACTGTCTTGCGGCTTCAAGCTGCTGGCTTAGCCATTCTGCTTTTAAATGGATATTGATAAATCCAGGTCCCGCAACTTCAATTTTGTCGGCAATATCATCAATATCAAGCTGCTCAATAACAGTCTGGGCAATTTCTCGTGGATTTTTTTTGAGCTTTTTAGCGGCTCCCATAATGCCATTGACCTGATATTGTCCAAATTCAGGGCGACTGGATGGCTTGATAACTGTAGGTGAGCCTTCAGGTAAAGCAGCTTTTGTAAACGCTGTTGAGAAATATTGATCAAGTAACGTCCGGATATTCATAACAGTTTTCTTAAGGGATATTAATTAGGTTCAGGATTTTAGCCTGTAATGCCTATCACGGGTAGTCTTTTAACGCCGAGGAATTAAATAACGTGCGGCAATATAGCAGCTATGGGGTTTTGAACTTAGGCGTGGATAAACATGTACCCAATAATAATCATCAGCATGAATGACACCATCATTATTAACAAGATCGACTTTTTGTCCCTTAGTAAGGCTAACCACCACACCTGAATTGATACTTGCACCGCTTCGGCATTTGACCTTTGTGGTGGTTTCATAGACTGTGGCAACTGGACGTGTTTCTACTGGGCTTTCTTTATTCATTACATAGTCTGAGTCATTATCATTGCAATTCACAAGAATAAATCCAGATAATAGTAATACTGCCCAGAGTTGCAATAATTTCATTGCTTACCTCCGTGTACTAATTTTTTCTGAATCTGTGTTCGATATTGAGTGAAATCACTGATTCAGCTTTTTATCTTTACGGAGTTTTAGACACTTCTCTGCTCACCAGATTCAGGTTTAACTCCTAAGAATGACTTTTCCTTGTGTCTTTATGCAATTTATCAATCGCATCATCAACTAACTTCTGCTTAACGTAGAGTTTTTGTACTTGTTTGGTCTCAAAGGTAGCAAAAATGAAACCAATGATCAGAGCAAAAATCATAATGCTTAGTGCAATCATCCAATCATTAACGGTAATACCTGAGTCACCTGGAATAAAGTAGCGGTCTAATACAAGATAAAAGCCCAAAATCAGCAGTGCAATAATAATATAAAGTGAGGTAGTAAAAATGAATTTTCCAATGGAATTTAACCAAGCGTATTTTTTACGTTTAGCTTTAATTTGTTCTGTATACATTGTATGACGTTTTTGGATTTCTGCTTTTATACCTGAGCGAGTTTTTTCAAAAATTTTATCGCCCAACTCTCTAGCTTTATAGTCCAAATCAATAAAATCAACATTATCTAACACTGGCATACATGCCTTTAATGTACGAAGATAAACTCGGTTTACATTACAGCCTTCTTCCATCTGAATTAGCCGCATATTGCTGTTTTCCCAGCGTTTATCAAACTGCTTTTGAATAGCTTGTATTTTATTTTTACGGATTACTTCAAGTAAAGGCTTCAATATGCCGTAGCGTTGAAATAGCGGTTCAGACTGAATCATCAAATAATATAAAGAATGATCATTTGCTAAAGCTTCTAGATTCTCAACAACTAATTCAGGTTTATTCGCATATAAGGCATAAACTAAATGCTCATACTCAACTAATACATGCTCATATTCAGTAAACTCTCGGGTTTCTTGAATAACACGCAAGGCTTGTAAGTAATTTTGATTACAAAAAAAGGCAAAGGCTAAATGTCGAGCTGCAAATGCATGAAAATATTCATCATTCTTTGAACTATGTATTGTAGCACGATCAAAACACTGAATTGCCTTGTCAGGCTTATTTAAAACCCATAAGTATAGCCAACCTAACTGAAAGTGAGCTATATAATCAAAGTCATTGATTTTTAAACTAGTTAACAAAAGTTGGGCAGCTTCTTGAAATTGCTTAATCGCTTGTTTAGCAGGTAAATCCAGTGCTGCACGCACTTTTCGATGAGCTTGTAAACTGCGTAAAAACGCATCCATTGCTTTAGTATCATAATGTTTTTTAAGTTTTTCTCTAAGTTGATCTGTACTATTTGATAATATTTTTTTTGTCTCATTTAAACCACTAATTAGCGAATCAATATAATCTTCAAATAAAGCTGTAGTTGCTGGTAAGTTTTCATACCAACACAGTCGAGACAATATACCATTTCGTAGAATACGTTGTACTCGCGTCGTATCATGTGTTTCCAGTAATAATAAATATTCCACATAAATATGCTGATACTCTTTCTTCATAAAAGAAGGCATGAACTCAACAATACTCCCTAGTTGTTCAATGTAGTCTTGCAGCATAATTATTACCGAAAATTATTTACTAAAAGCTTAGGTAAAGGCTTCATGTATAAATACTAGCATAAATTTTTATAATGATGCTTTTCTACAACAAAAAACGAACATAGTAATACATCCTTCATTTCTGTTTTTTAAACAAGGTGATATGATAAGTAGAATAGAAAACTTAAAGGAAATAGAACGATGAACCAAGACGCAATGAAAAAAGCAGCGGCAGAAGCCGCCTTAGAATATGTCGAATCAGGTATGATTGTTGGTATTGGCACAGGCTCTACTGCTAATCACTTTATTGATTTGTTAGCAGGCATTAAGGGCAAATTAGATGGCACAGTAGCTAGCTCAATTACTAGTGAAGAACGCTTAAAAAGTCATGGTATTCCGGTGATGGATTTAAATTCAGTTGGGCAATTATCTCTTTATGTTGATGGTGCGGATGAATCCACAAAGTTCTTACACTTAATCAAAGGCGGTGGCGGAGCATTAACGCGTGAAAAAATTGTTGCAGGAGCGAGTGATAAATTCGTTTGCATCGCAGATGACAGCAAGCTAGTTGATGTGTTAGGAAAATTTCCTCTACCTATCGAGGTTATACCCATGGCTCAGAGCCTTATCGCAAGGCAAATTGTCGCACTAGGCGGTAATCCCGTTCTACGAGAGGGTTTTGTCACTGATAATGGCAATATTATCCTTGATGTGCATGGTCTAAAAATTATGAACCCTGTTGAAATGGAAGAACAAATTAATCAATGGCCGGGTGTTGTAACTGTTGGTATTTTTGCTCATCGACCTGCCGATATATTAATTCTTGCAGGTGAATCTGGGGTTCAAACATATACTTAAAACCCCTTTACGTTTCTTAGAAATAGGGTCTAAGGAACTAGAAATAGTTTCCCCTCTCTTATGCTAAAAGTAGGAAACTATTTCTTCTTAGCAAATTATATAAGGTTACTGCACAGTGTATTAAGTTATAGAACAATAATACCTTAAACAAACTGTAGCTAGGAAACTATTTCTTCTTAGCAAATTATATAAGGTTACTGCACAGTGTATTAAGTTATAGAACAATAATACCTTAAACAAACTGTAGCAAAGATAAATCCGCTGCTTTGAGGAATAGTTGGCGTAGTTCGTTGAGTAGTGCTAGGCGGTTATTTTTTAGTTCTTCATCATCTGCCATGACCATGACTTTGTCGAAGAAGTCATCGACGGCATCACGCAAGCTTGCGAGTGAGCTGAGGGCGGTTTCGTATTCACCATTGGCAAATAGGTCATCGACTTTAGTTTGCTGGGTGATAACCGCAGCATAGAGGCTACTTTCTTGTTCTTCTGCGAATAATCCGATATTGACGCTTTCAGGGATTTCGCCGTCAACTTTTTTGAGAATATTGGCGATACGCTTATTGGCAGCGGCTAGGGCTTCGGCTTCGGGTAGTTTGCGGAAGTTGCTGACAGCTTTTACTCGGCTGTCGAAGTCTAGCGGCTTGGTGGGTTTTAGGTTGGCGACTGCGTCAATGGTGTCTGCTGAGATATTTTGCTCTTGGTAATAGGCTCGCAAACGCTCCATAATGTAATCAAGCGTTTCGGATAGATTGCTGTTTGCGTCAAGCTTATCGGCATAAGTGTTGGCGGAGGCTTGCAGGAGTTCAGCTAGGTCTAAATCCAGTTTGCATTCAATAATAATCCGCAACACACCTAAAGCGGCACGGCGTAGTGCAAAGGGGTCTTTAGTGCCTGTGGGTTTTTGTCCGATGGCGAAAATACCGACTAGGGTATCGAGTTTGTCTGCAATGGC
>JALWYT010000075.1 GCA_026992705.1 Thiotrichaceae bacterium | reverse complement strand
CACGTCCAATCGGTACCATAGCATCAATAGCTTTTAAACCCGTTTGCACTGGTTCACTAACTGATTGACGACTAATAACACCAGGAGCAATGCGTTCAATGGGCGACATTTTTTCAGTATTAATAGAAGCCTTACCATCAATCGGTTGCCCCAACGGATTAATTACACGCCCTAATAATTCGGGGCCTACAGGCACTTCAAGCACCCGTCCAGTACATCTAACTTTATCACCTTCCGTAATGTGTTCATAAGCACCTAATACGACCGCACCTACAGAATCACGTTCAAGGTTCAGTGCCATACCAAAGCTATTGTCCGGAAATTCTAGCATTTCACCTTGCATAGCATCAGCAAGGCCATGAATACGGACAATACCATCAGTGATACTAACTACGGTGCCTTCACTACGGGATTCCGCTGTCAAGTCATAATCTTTGACTCTACGCTTAATTAATTCACTAATTTCTGATGGATTCAGTTGCTGCATTATTCTCTCGCTTTAACGGCGCAATTCGCTGGCTAATTGTTCAAGACGACCCTTCACAGAAACATCAATCACCTCATCACCGGCACGAATCAGGAAACCGCCCAACAGCGATTTATCTACTGTAAAATTGATGTCAACAGATTTACCTAACCGCTTGTTTAAGCGAGCTTTAATTTCCTGCTCTTGTGGCTGGTTGAGCGAATAGGCAGAGACTATATCGACTTTGATATAACCCTGATGTTCTGCTTTTAATTGTTCATATTGAAGTGCAATTTGCGGTATTGCCTTTAATCGCTGGTTATCTACTAAGATTTTGAGTAACCCCTTAGCTTCTTCACTTAGATGTTCTTCAGAGACATCTAGTAAAAGATTAGTTAAAATATTCTTACCCAGTTCCGGATTATCAATAGCTGCGCTTATTGTTGGATTTTCAATGATTTTGGTTAAAAAACTTAAGTTATTTGACCATTCATCAAAATTATCCGACTCAATTGCTAATTCAAACACCGCTTTTGCGTAGGGACGTGCCAAGGTTGCAATTTCTGCCATAACATCAACCGCCTACTCTTTATAGTTTTTGAATCATTTTATCAATTAATTCATTGTGTGCTGCTGGATCAATTTCACGTTCTAAAATCTTTTCGGCAGTGGCTAATGCCACATTGGAAACCTGTCTACGCAAATCATCTCTAGCACGGTTAATTTCTAATTCTATTTCAGTCATGGCGGCATCAAGTTTACGCTTTCCTTCCGCAACCGCCTGCTCTCTAGCCTCTTCAATAATCTTATTGCCACGCTTATTCGCACTGGTAATAATATCTGACGCAGTTTGTTTGGCTTCACGCAAATGTAATGCGGCAGCTTGTTTAGCTAAATCTAACTCTTGCTTGCCACGTTCAGAAGCTGCTAAGCCCTCACTAATTCTTTTACGACGTCCTTCCATCATCTCCGTCATTGGAGACCATAAAAAACGCCAAACAAACGCGACTAAAATTGCAAAAGTAATAAGTTGCCCAAAAAGTGTGATTGTTATACTCACGCCAACTCCCGTTTATTAAAAGATTTGAATGGGTAATTGACAATTCTATTTAGCCACCAAGAGCTGACTTCACAGCTCCTAAGAATGGATTAGCAAAAATAAACCACATAGACATACCCAGTACAATCATTGGAAAGGCTTCCATCAAGCCGCCTGTAAATAACATTTGTGTCATCAATTGTGCTCTCATTTCAGGTTGCCGAGCAATACCTTCCAAATATTTAGAACAAATCATTGCCCATCCAAGTGCTGAGGCAAATCCAGCAGCGGCAAGCATAATACCAACAATTAAGGTTGTTGAAGCATAAAGCTCTGTAACCAATTCAGGGGTCAAGGTCATTCAATAGTCTCCTTATTAAAATTAATGTCAAAGTTTAAGTAAAAAAATTAATTATAGGCTTAATTATTTTTAGTTAATGCTCTTCATCCATTGATTGATGTGCAATACTTAAGTAAACAATCGTCAATAGCATAAAGATAAAGGCTTGCAAAGTAATAATCAGAATATGGAATATAGCCCATATACTCCCTGGCACAAATTGAATCCACCAAGGCAATAAGGCAATCAAGACGAAAATCAATTCACCTGCAAACATATTACCAAATAAACGTAATCCCATACTAACAGGTTTCGCCAATTCCTCAATCGTTGTCATTATAATATTGACAGGCATTAAGAGTAATTTAGCGATCACATTACCTGCGGCAAAGGGATGAAATAAAAACATCTTAATAAAACCCCATAGCCCTTTTACTTTGATATTATAAAAAA
>JALWYT010000074.1:1428-2301 GCA_026992705.1 Thiotrichaceae bacterium | reverse complement strand
GGGTAAAAACCTGTTAAGTTGTACGCCATGCAACGGAATGAATTGGATGCTTTGCCGATGCTTGAGCGTGGGGCTAGACATCCAGACAGGGCGAATAGCAAGAAAATAACGGCTAGGATTAGGGGTAAGTGCTTCATGCTTGCACCTCCTTAATGCCGTGCTGTTTTAGCTTGATTGCCAATGTGCCACGGTCTATCCCTGCAATGCGTGCCGCGTGGGTTTTATTGCCGTTGGTGTAAGCTAATAGCTCTGTAAGGAATGCAGGTTCTACGCTATTTTTTAGCTGTTGATAGGCGTTATTGACTTCCCCGCCATGACTATCTTTAGCTTGCACAATCGCGGTTATATTGATGTTCAATATCTTGTCGGTTTTCATGATCTGCACTCCTGCTTCTTTTTCTCTATCCAGTCGTTTATTTCGTTTTCACTCCAGACTGTTGTTCTTGGTGCTATCGGGATGGATTTTGGGAAGCGTCCATCTTTCATCCATCTATAAATAGTTTGGGGTGACAAGCTTGTACGCTTTACCACCTCTTTTTTCTTTATGAGGTTATCATTTCGTGGTTTAGTGTTATCTGATTGATTTAGTTGATTATTTTCACTCATATCTACAACCTTCTATTTCATACTTGCTAACTGTTTTTGCTGTTGCTTCCAACCTGTGTATTTAGGCTTTTGTGCCTTTTCATCCAGAAACGACCAATTGATAAAGCGTACCCAAAGGCTTGCACGGGTCGCGTTTGGGTTTTTGCTTTTATTGGCTAAATAGCGGACGTAACGACTGCAAGCGTTTATATCGCCTTTTGCGGGCTTGCTTGGTTTGCTGGTGTTACTTGCAGGGTGAAGCGGTGCTTTTATAGGGCTGGTGTTTGC
>JALWYT010000074.1:0-1418 GCA_026992705.1 Thiotrichaceae bacterium | reverse complement strand
GTATATGGCGTAACTTCAGGCAGTACCAGATCAAGATTTCCATTTTCAAGCAGTTTTAAAAACGATACACTAAGACTTACACTTGTATGTAAAAGCTCCAGTGATGAAAGCATTAAAATCACCAATAGCACGGCAATAATGAGGCTGATTCTGATCATGCTTCCACCTCCTTATTTTTCTTAATGGCTTGATGCAAGTTTTTGATTTCTTGCTGATAGCGGGCGGTTAAGCTCTGACTTTCTTCAAGCTCTTTTTGTGTTTGGGTGAGGGATTTTTCTAGTTGGAAACGCTGTGTTACCAGTTCCTCGTGCATGACTTGCACGGCTGATACTTGTCGCAGGATGATTTCAGAAAAACCGATAATTGCACTTTCAGGAATTTGTGCTAGGTCTCTTGCAGGTAGTTCATTGGCAATTTCTTGAACGAACTCAAGCAAGCCTTTGATATTAGCGATACTACAGTCTATTTCATCCGTTAAACGAGCATGAAACGGGTGTGCGGCATCGCAGAGATTTTTATAAAAATCGGGGGATATTTCAGGCGTAGAACCACGCTGAATTTTAGGCGAAACGCCAGATTGATTATTGCTAGGCATAATGACAGCCTCCTCTGGTTAAGTTGGAGTCTGTCTCTTTCACTGCAAATTGAAGGTAGACAGACCATACGCGGTTTGCAGTACCGTAATAACCAGAGGAAAACGGCGAATCCGAAGATTCCCACGCATGATCTATCATGACACGACACATTTTACAGGCATAAAAAAAGCCGCGAAAGATGCGACGTGCATCTCTGGTTATTTTGGGCTGCAAATCCCACCCGTTGCTGTTTTTTACAACGGTATAAATAAGATACGCTGGATTATTCGACTTTTCAAGGGATTTTTTGCCCGTATTTGCCCCGTATTTAGTCCGTATTTGCTCTTTTTTGGCTGTTTTTCCTGAAAATACAGTATTTTTAGCTTGTTGCTGATAATTTGATGATTTTTGATGTCTTTTAAAAATAATAGGCAATATGCTATTCTTACTCATGTTGAGTACCTCTAAAATTGGTTGGTGGTGCAAAACAATCAGCCCCATGTGTTGCAACCACTGGGGCTTTTGCTTTATGGCTGGTGGTTAAATCTTTCTAAGTTGTCGCTTTCTCTCTTTGGTTTTTAGCATCTCGAATAATCGTTAATATTTCCGAGTGCATAGAATGAAAATTCTTTTTTCCCTGCTCTTTTAACCAGTTTCTTAATTCAGCAGGTAGCTTTAATTGCATTGGGAAAATCTGTTTTTTTGTGTCCATTTTATAACCTCTTTATTAGGAATATATTCTTATCTTTCAATTACTTATGAAATGTATTTCATACTTGTTTAATATCTTTTATATGATTAACTAAATAAAATAAAAATACTAGCCCCACTATTACTAAGCAC
>JALWYT010000073.1 GCA_026992705.1 Thiotrichaceae bacterium | reverse complement strand
TATGACAAGCCATAGTTTGGTTCCAATGGCGGCTAAAGCCAATGGTATTAGTTTTGAGGATTTGGTGATCAAGATACTAGAGACAACAATTTAATATGGTATTTGGCAAAAAGAACAAGCGAGTTCGCTCGCAGGCGGTAAAAGTGAAGGCAGCTAAGCGGCGGCGTAAAAGCACTCGCCCCGCGATTACACTGTCTGCATCACAGCAACGCTTGCTTAAATTTTTTGCCATATCACTGATTGTTTTAGGTGCAATTCTATGGATTAGAAGCTGGTTTGTTAATCCTGTGCATTGGCCCATTAGCAAAGTCGAGATTAAAGGCGATTTGAAATATGTATCACGAGATGAACTACAAGGTGTTATTAAGCATTATGTTAATACCAACTTATACTTGCTAGATGATCAAGGCTTAGAGCGTGATTTAGAGGCAATACCTTGGGTTAAGGGGGTAAGCTTACGAAAATCACTGCCACAAACTTTGATTATTACTATAAAAGAATATCAAGCCGTCGCTTATTGGGGAGAAGACCACTTGTTAGATCAATATGGTGAAATATTTAATGGTAGTTTGCCAGAAAGACGTAGTGATTTTCCAGTTTTATACAGCCCTGAGGATAAAGGACGAGAAATGGGAGAACGCTATATTCAAGTATTGAAATGGTTAAAGGATGTACCAATGAAAGTGGTATCATTAACAGAAGATCCTAGAGGTTCTTGGATAATTCGTTTTGAAGATGGTTTGATACTTAATGTTGGCAAAAAAGAGCAAGAAAAAAGACTAAGGCGTTTTGTAGTAGGCTATCAAAAAGTATTGAAAAAACAGATGGAAAAAGTGAGTTTAGTTGATTTACGTTACACCAATGGTTTTGCAGTGAAGTGGAAATGAGTGGAATGTGTTCAAATAGCAGAAATAAGATATTTTTGCTTACGGGATAATGAGAGTAATAAAGACATGATAGTCGCACTAGATATAGGAACATCAAAAGTCGTTACCTTAATAGGTGAAATTAACGATGAGGGCAAAATGGATGTTGTTGGCATTGGTAAATGTGCATCTCGAGGTATGAAAAAAGGAGTAGTTGTCAATATTGAGTCAACTATTCAGTCAATTCAACAGTCAGTTGAAGAAGCAGAATTGATGGCAGGTGTACAAGTGAAATCGGTTTATGCAGGTATTGCAGGAAGTCATATTCAAAGTCTAAACTCTCATGGTATTGTCGCGATTAAAGATAAGGAAGTGACTGAAAATGATGTAGATCGTGTGATGGATGCGGCAAAAGCTGTCGCCATTCCTGCTGATCAGCGTATTTTGCATGTACTTCCACAAGAATTTGTTATTGATAATCAAGAAGGCATTCGTGAACCAACGGGAATGTCTGGAGTTCGTCTAGAAGCTAAAGTTCATCTTGTGACTGGTGCAGAGAGTGCGGTACAAAATATTATTAAGTGTGTAGATCGTTGCGGACTTGATGTTGATGATGTGATTTTAGAGCAAGTTGCTTCAAGTTATTCAGTATTGGAAGAGGAAGAAAAAGAACTAGGTGTTTGTTTAGTCGATATTGGTGGTGGAACGAGTGATATATCGGTATTTATTAATGGAGCTATTCGTCATACTGCAGTCATCCCTATTGCAGGGGATCAAGTCACCAATGATATTGCGGTTGCAGTACGAACACCGACGGAAGAGGCAAATAGAATTAAGACAGAATATGGCTGTGCATTGCGGCAATTGATTGAAGAAGAGGATATCATTGAGGTTGCAGGTGTTGGTGAACGAGAGCCAAGAGGCTTATCAACGCAGACATTAGCTTCCGTTATTGAACCGAGGTATGAAGAACTTTTTTCATTGGTGCTCGCTGAATTAAGGCGGAGTGGTTATGAAGAATTAATCGGTGCGGGTGTCGTTTTAACGGGTGGAGCATCGAAAATTAAAGGAGCTGTAGAGCTAGCTGAAGAGGTTTTCCATATGCCAGTACGTATTGGTATGCCACGCCATGTAGGTGGATTAAAGGGTGAAGTAGAAGATCCTGTACATGCAACAGGTGTTGGTTTATTACTTTATGGTGCTGCTCAACAGGTATATGGGGAAAGACGTTCTTATTCATTGACATCATCAGGTGAAAGTTTATGGGAACGAGTGAAAAACTGGTTTACTGGAAATTTATAGTCCACTTGCTGGGACTAGACTAGCTATTATTTTGCGAAGGAGAAAGGCATGTTTGAATTAATGGATAATGAAGCACAAGGTGCTGATATCAAGGTTATTGGTGTTGGTGGCGGCGGTGGTAATGCTGTCAAAAATATGATTGAAGCAGGGATGGAAGGTGTTGAGTTTATCTGTGCAAATACAGATGCTCAGGCACTTGAAACCTCAGGCGTTAAAACTATCTTGCAATTAGGTAGTTCTTTAACCAAAGGACTTGGAGCAGGAGCAAATCCTGAAGTGGGGAGAGAATCTGCACTAGAAGATAGAGAGCGTATCAAGGAACTTATTACAGGTACTGATATGTTGTTTATTACGGCTGGAATGGGGGGGGGGACCGGTACAGGAGCAGCCCCAGTAGTTGCTGAGATGGCAAAAGAATTAGGTATTTTAACGGTTGCTATTGTAACAACGCCCTTTCCGTTTGAAGGTCCAAAGCGTATGGCAGCTGCTCAAACGGGTATTGCTGAACTTCGTAACAGTGTTGATTCCTTAATTACTATTCCTAATGAAAAATTGTTGACCTCACTAGGTAAGAAAGTTTCTTTGTTAGATGCGTTTAAAGCAGCTAATGATGTATTACTTGATGCAGTGCAGGGTATTTCTGAATTAATTACCCGACCTGGCTTAATTAATGTTGACTTTGCTGATGTAAAAACAGTAATGACAGGTATGGGGGTTGCTATGATGGGTTCTGGTAATGCATCGGGTGATGAACGTGCCACTAAAGCAACTGAACAGGCCATTTCTAGCCCACTATTAGAAGATGTAAACTTACATGGAGCAAAAGGTGTTTTAGTTAATATCACAGCTGGCATGGATATGGGAATTAATGAGTTCGATGAAGTGGGTGAAGTTGTTCGTCAATTTGCATCAGATGATGCAACAGTTGTTGTCGGTACTGTTATTGATCCAGAAATGACCGATGAAATTCGTGTAACGCTTGTAGCAACCGGTTTAGATGAGGATGATGCTACTACTAAAAAAGAAGATGTTGCTAAGGTACAAGCAGCTCCAGAAAAAAAGCGTCCACATTTAAAGCCTGTTGTGTTAGAACCTGTACAAAAGACAGCAGTTGGTGCGGAGAATATTGTGGTGAATAATGAAAGAACTTATGGTAACAAGCCTCAATATGATTCACTAGATATTCCCGCATTTTTAAGAAATCAAGCAGATTGATATTTGATTTACTAAGATGTAAAACATGCCTAACAATAACACCATAATACTTTGTTATGGTGTTATGCACTATCTTTTATAGTGTCCTTGGTTGTATTTAGTTTGTATTAACTAAAATTGAGCTATAATTATTCGCTATCATATCTAAGGAGCTTGAGTTTTGTTAGCACAAAGAACAATAAAAAAAGTGATTGAAACAGCGGGTATTGGTTTACATTCTGGTAAAAAAGTTTCGATACGATTACGTCCTGCTGCTGCAAATACAGGAATTATATTTCGTCGCATTGACTTAGATACACCCATTGAAATTAAGGTTTCTCCAAAGGTTGTTGGTGAAACGGTTCTAAGTACCACCTTAGTTAAGGATGGTATAAAGATATCAACCATTGAACATTTACTTTCTGCTCTTGCAGGTTTAGGAATTGATAATATTTATATTGACTTAACGGCAGCAGAAGTTCCTATTTTAGATGGAAGTTCTGCACCTTTTGTTTTCCTAATTTTATCTGCAGGTATTGAAGAACAAAGTAATGTCGCTAAGCAATTTATCCGAATTTTAGAACCCGTCACTTATTCAAATGGTGATAGTTGGGCAAGCTTAGAACCCTATGAAGGATTTTCCGCCTCATTTGAAATAGATTTCAATCACCCCGCCGTTAATGATACAAAACAAAAAATAAAATTAGATTTTTCTGAAAACTCTTATGTTAGTGAAATTAGTCGAGCACGCACCTTTGGGTTTATGCGAGATGTTGAGTTTTTACGTTCAAAGAATTTAGGCTTAGGTGGTAGTTTAGATAATGCAATTGTATTAGATGACTATAAAGTATTAAATCCATCAGGCTTACGTTATAAAGATGAGTTTATAAAACATAAAATATTAGATGCTATTGGTGATTTATATACCTTAGGACATGGAATTATAGGAGCATTTCATGGTTATAAATCAGGGCACGCAATTAATAATTTACTATTAAGGAAGCTATTAAGCCATCAAGAAGCTTGGGAAGTCGTAAAATTTGATAAAACAGAAGTTGCACCAATAAAATACTCAGATAGTCTTGTTTGGGCATAAAAAAATAGTACTTACTGCTTCGATATATTTTTAAGTATTTGTTTTAATTCATTATCTTTTATTTCATTTGCAATTGAAGATAGAGCAACCAAAGTAGATCGTTTAAGTGTATTTGTTGTTTTTTGCTTTGGTTGGCTTGCAATTTTAGATGGAATTAATTTAGTATGCAAAACTTCTAAGTTGATATTGTAAACATTGTTCAAATGAGTACAAATTTTTTTCTGCTGATACTTTACTTGTGTAGCAAGCAGTGGATTATCAGTAAATATAGTCAGTTGTTGTTTAGTAATAACTGGCCAAAGCGAAGTGTCTTCAAGCTCTATCCCCAGTATTCCACTAATAATTGTTTGCAGTTCATCGAGCTGCTTAAGCCTTTGGATTATGTAAGCTTGAGTATGAGTCGTCAGTTTTTTCATAATGTACTAAAAATAAATATCTTAATAAGAAAAATAAAGTTTTATTAAAGAATGTAAGCTTAGTAAGCTTTACAGGAGAGATTAAATGAAAGTTATATGTTTAAGTCAAGATGGTTCTCGTCGAGCATCATTTTGTCTAAATCCGTGGACACATCTGATTATTCCTGCCTTTATCGTGGCTTTATTGATTGGTGGTTTGTCGATTAATCAAATCCTTGGCTTGTATCAATTAGATAATACACCTAAGCAAACACAGTTATCAGAAAAAGAAACAAGTAAAATTTTAGCTGCACTTGAAAAGCAGATGTCAACTGTTGCAGAAATTAAAGAAAAGTATTCAAATTATACTGTTGATGTTGACGCTTTAACAATTAAGTTAGGAGAGTTAGAAGCAGAAACTTATCGTTTGAGAGCTTTAGGGGCTAGACTTGTTAAAATGGCAAAGCTTGACCCTAATGAGTTTAATTTTGATATTAAACCAGGGCGTGGTGGTTCTGCTTATATAGAAGGTAATGATAAACCTGTTACTGCTGCTGAACTAATGAAGAGTGTAATAGAGCTAGAAAAGACGTTAGCAGCAGAACAAGGAATGATGGCAGGAATGTCTCAAGTGGTACAAGGTCGTATATTAGAACAAGTGATTAAACCATCAGGACGACCTATATCTAAAGGATATATTTCATCACCGTATGGTTATCGTCGTGATCCATTTACAGGTCGTCCCCGCTTACATAAAGGCATTGATTTTGCAGCTAAAACTGGAACACCAATACATACAGTTGCTGCAGGTGTTGTTTCGTTTGTTGGACGTAAAGGTGGCTATGGTAATACGGTTGAGGTTGACCACGGTAATGGTCTAGTTAGTCGGTATGGTCACTTAAGTAAATTTAAAACAGAAGTTGGTGTCGTACTAAAGAAAGGAGACTTGATCGCACTCTCCGGTAACACTGGACGTTCAACGGGACCACACTTGCATTTAGAAATATTAAAAAATGGAAAGCAAATTGATCCAACTAAGTATTTGGGGAGGTTTGCTAAAAAGTAAGAACAGTACACTTATTAAAATATGTGATTTGAATTCAGAGTAGAAACTTAGACGATAGTTTATGCCCTATGGTTAGACTGATGTCAGGCTTGAACTAATTTGCAACCTTGCCAAAGTAAAAATACTTTTAGCTGATGAGTTTGTAATGTGTTGGATTATTATGATAAAAAATTAGAAAGAAGTCAGTGGAAGTAAATTAAAAAGCCTTTGTAGGTAATACAAACAAATTTTATTCGACAGTCAGTTTTAAAAGCCCGTAGAAGATAGGGTATGAAAAACTGTCAGTTTGTTGCCATACATGTTGAGTTAGATAAAAATATAAAAACGGCAGAACGGTTAGCAATAACAAAACACAAACAATCCCAAATAATTACCTGAACAAAATACCCTCAATCAACAATAAATGGAAACTAGTATTTCACTTTCTAATAGAAGTGTAATAAGTTATTACTATATTAATTGTCGCTTTGAGATACAATCACCATGCAGCAGAAAAAGGTATTAATTTTAGGTATCGGCAATGTCTTGTGGGCAGATGAAGGTTTTGGTATTCGCTGTATCGAAGAGATAAATCACCAGTATGTTTTTCCTGAGAATGTCACGCTAATGGATGGTGGTACGCAGGGGATTTATCTGATTCAGCATGTTCAAGCATGTGATTACTTAGTGGTATTTGATGCGATTGACTACGGGCTTGAAGGCGGCGAAATGAAGCTTATTGAAGATGATGATGTGCCTAATTTTATGGGTGCAAAAAAAATGAGCTTGCATCAAACTGGCTTTCAGGAGGTGTTATCAACCTCTCAACTGCTGGGGGATTATCCTGAAAAAATCTTGTTGATTGGTGTTCAACCCGTTGAGCTTGAGGACTTTGGTGGTAGTTTACACCCTGCAGTTAAGGCACAAATTCAGCCCGCTATTAAGCAAGCAATCAACTATTTGGAGAGACTGGGTATTTCTTGCGAAAAACGCCGCGAACCATTACCGACATCAGAAGCCTTGTCGCCTTCTCAAATTGCATTGGAACAATATGAAGCAGGCAGACCATCCGAGGAGCAGGCTTGCCGTGTTGGTGATGAGCGGGTGTTGGCTGCAAAGCATATTCAATTTGACCCCAAGCCTTCTTTAATTGGCAAACCTCTCAGCGTCGATATTGATCATCGCGGTCAGTATCAAAACTAGCCATGTGTATTGGAATTCCCATGCAGGTTGTCAATATGCAAGATGCTTATGCTCTTTGTGAAGCAGATGGCAAGCAGGAATTGGTCGATATGATGCTCGTTGGTGATCAACCCGAAGGCACATGGATATTGAATTTTCTGGGTAGTGCTCGTGAGGTGTTAAGCCCTGAATATGCCGAACAAATTCGCTCTGCGTTGACTGCGATTAGTAATATTGCTGAAGGTGGTGAACAGATTGATCATCTCTTTGCTGATCTGGTCAATCGAGAACCTGAATTACCTGAGCATTTGCAAGAACTGGTCAATCATCAAAAATAGGAAATCAGCATTATGTCAAACCCAACTGTAGCCCCCTTAATTGATAAGCTCATTAATGAATTAGCTTACCCATTGCTTGATCTTGACACGATTGATGATTTTCTTTCGCAACATGATTATTCCGTTTTATTTTTTACTCAGGATGTTGAGCGTTTTCCTGAATCTAATGATGTTGCCGTTGTGTTGCCTGAATTAATCAAGACCTTTCCCCAAATGACACCTGCCATTATTTCACGGAACAGTGAACAAAAATTGCAATCACTCTATGGTTTTCGCTCATGGCCTGCGTTAGTTTTTATGAAAGGTCGTGAATATTTGGGGACAATGACGGGTATTCAGGATTGGGGGGATTACCTCAGTGAAATTCCACGTATTCTTGCCGCCAAGCCATCTCGTCCCCCGTCAATTGGTATTCCCATTGTTTTAAATTAATTAAGGAGTAAACCAT
>JALWYT010000072.1 GCA_026992705.1 Thiotrichaceae bacterium | reverse complement strand
CACGAAGTACTGCAACGCTATAAAAAAGGCTTGCTGCAAAATCTCTTCCCCGCCAAAGGTGAAAGTGTACCCAAGCTGCGGTTTCCTGAGTTTTGGGATAAGGGGGAGTGGAAAAGTAAACAATTAGGAAAGCTTTCAACAATTCTCAGAGGTGGTTCGCCTAGACCAATTGATAGTTACTTAACAGATGAACCAGAGGGCTTGAATTGGCTAAAGATTGGTGATGTTGATAAAGAGGCAAAATATATTTCACGAACCGAGGAAAGAGTAAAAGTAACAGCTTTAAAAAAAACGAGGGAGGTACACCCAGGTGATCTGATTATGTCTAACTCAATGAGTTTTGGGCGACCCTATATTATGGAAATTAAATCATGCATTCATGATGGGTGGATAGCAGTTACTAAAATTTCTGACAATATCAATCGAGATTATCTATATTATTTTATCTTATCCAATAGTGCACAAACCTATTTCATAAATGCTGCGGCAGGTGGAGGAATCAAAAATCTAAATGCTGAGATTATTAAGTCGTTATCTGTCGTCTATCCAAAGTTAAATGATGAACAACAAAAAATTGCCGACTGCCTAAGCTCTATTGATAAACTTATCACCGCCCAATCTCAAAAAATCGATGCTCTAAAAGCCCATAAAAAAGGTCTAATGCAACGACTTTTCCCGTCTATGGATGAAATAAATGTATAAATAGGAAAATGCACCATTTGTATTTTAGGTAAATAAAAAATGACTCAAGAAGAACTCAACCAACTCGGTAAAACCCTCTGGAATATCGCTGACCAGTTACGCGGTGCGATGAATGCCGATGATTTCCGCGATTATATGCTGTCATTTTTATTTTTGCGTTATCTCTCGGATAACTATGAAGCGTCAGCCAAGAAAGAGCTGGGGCGGGATTATCCCACACCTGATAAGGAGGATAAACGCGCACCGCTGGCAATTTGGTATAAAGAAAATACCGAAGATATTACGGATTTTGAGCAGCAGATGCGTCTCAAGGTGCATTATGTGATTGAGCCGCACTATCTGTGGAGTAGCATCTATGAAATGGCACGTACCCAGCATAATGATTTATTAATAACACTTGATAAGGGGTTTAAATATATCGAGGAACGGTCTTTTGATAGCAGCTTTCAGGGGTTGTTCTCTGAAATTAATCTCTATTCTGAAAAGCTGGGTAAAACGCAAAAAGCTCGCAATGAAAAACTGTGCACAATTATTAAAAAGATCGGTGATGGTATTGCCGAGTTTAGCACTGATACCGATATTCTTGGCGATGCCTACGAATACCTGATTGGACAGTTTGCCGCAGGTTCGGGCAAAAAAGCGGGTGAGTTTTATACGCCGCAGCAAATTTCCACGATCTTGTCCCGCATTGTAACCCTGGATTCTCAGGAGCCAAAAACAGGGCAAAAGAAAAAGCTGAACAAGGTGCTGGATTTTGCTTGCGGTTCTGGATCGTTGTTATTGAATGTACGCAAGCAAATCGGTGCACACGGCATTAGCCAAATATACGGGCAGGAGAAAAATATCACGACCTATAACCTCGCCCGTATGAATATGTTGTTGCACGGCTTAAAGGATAGCGAATTTGAAATCTATCACGGTGATTCATTAAAAAATGACTGGGATATTTTTAATGAAATGAATCCTGCTAAAAAAATGCAGTTCGATGCCGTGGTTGCCAATCCGCCATTTAGTTATCGCTGGCAACCCTCAGACGTCATGAGTGAAGATTTTCGCTTTAAAAGCTATGGGTTGGCACCCAAGTCTGCCGCTGATTTTGCTTTTCTGTTACATGGTTTTCATTTTTTGAGTGACAGCGGTGTAATGGCAATTATTTTGCCTCACGGTGTTTTGTTTCGTGGTGGTGCAGAAGCACGCATCCGTACCAAGCTGTTAAAAGACGGACATATCGATACCGTTATCGGCTTACCTGCCAATTTATTTTTCTCAACGGGTATTCCAGTGTGTATTCTGGTGTTAAAACGCTGCAAAAAGCCGGATGACGTGTTATTTATTAATGCCAGTGCTGAAGAAAATTTTGAAAAAGGCAAACGTCAAAACCGACTTTTACCTGAGCATATTGATAAGATTGTCGATACTTACCAATATCGCAAAGAAGAAGAGCGTTATGCCAGACGGGTTTCCATGGAAGAAATTGAGAAGAATGATTACAACCTCAATATCTCACGCTATGTCAGCACGGCAAAACCAGAGCCAAGGATAGATATACAGCAGGTGAATCGAGATTTACATGATTTAGAAAAAGAGATTATTGAAGCCACTAATACGCATAATGCTTTTTTAAAAGAACTTGGTTTGCCAGTTTTACCGATTGGAAATGATCAGGATTGATTGCTGTAAAAGTATTTGTAAGCAAAAAGGATAATCTGTAACTTGTTTACCCCAACCACCCCAAAGGCACACAATAAAACAGAAATCCACCTGCTGAAATCGGCATAATCTCATCACCACTGTAGAATAGGATGCCTTTGTCAAAGCGTTCTTTGGCTTGGTTTGCGAGTTCTACCATACCTTTTAAGTCGCGTTGTGCAATGCTGGCTTTGGCTTTTACTTCGATGCCGATAATTTTGCCGTTGCGGTTCTCTAGTACGAAATCGACTTCTTTTTTTCTTAAATCTCTAAAGTGATATATATCGACGCTATTTTTTGCATAACTGGCTGCTTTTACAAGCTGAAATTCCAAATTTTACGACTCATAATTCCAAAAATTACAGGCTAAAATTCCAAATTTTACACATTTTGATTATAAAATTGGCAAGCACTTGTCGTGATTAAGGTGCAGTTTTGCTATGCAAAAAGTCTGACATTACTCATACAAACCATGTTCTCGCGTGGTTAGAAACTCAATTTCCGACCATTTTTCTTCAGCAAGTTGCAAATTCACCCGAGTGGGGGCGATATAAACGAGTTCCCCTGCGTGGTCTAAAGCGAGGTTGCTGCTGGCTTTGGCTTTAAAGCGTTCTAGCATTTTTTCATCGTCGCATTGAATCCAGCGAGCGGTTTGCACATTAACAGCTTCAAACATGCAATCGACTTTGTATTCGCTTTTTAAGCGTTCAGCGACAACATCAAACTGCAAAACCCCGACTGCACCGAGAATTAAGTCATTATTATTTAATGGGCGGAAAAGCTGGGTGGCTCCTTCCTCGCATAACTGGCTTAAACCCTTTTGTAATTGCTTCATTTTTAGCGGGTCTTTTAAGCGTGCCCGACGAAATAGCTCAGGTGCGAAGCTAGGAATGCCATTGAAAAATAAATCTTCACCTTGAGTAAAAGTATCACCAATACGAATTGTGCCGTGATTATGAATACCGATAATATCGCCTGCGTAAGCTTTTTCGATATGCCCTCGGTCGGCTGCCATAAAGGTGAGTGCATCAGGGATTTTGACATCCTTATTGATACGCACATGCTTGAGTTTCATGCCTTTTTCAAATTCACCCGAGACAATTCGCATAAACGCAATACGGTCGCGGTGTTTAGGATCCATATTGGCCTGAATTTTAAAGACAAAGCCCGTGAAATCCGCTTCATCAGGGCTAACATCGCGTGTTGTGCTTGAGCGAGTTAATGGGGCAGGTGAATGCTCAACAAAATCATCCAATAATTCAGCAACACCGAAATTACTAATCGCAGAGCCGAAAAAGACAGGTGTTTGCTTGCCTGCAAGATAGGCTTCCTTATCAAAAGCATTACTCGCCCCTTGCACCAACTCAATTTCCTCACGCAATTCTTCTGCCATATCACCTAGAATTTCATCCGCTCGAGGATTGTCGATGCCGTCGATAATCTCGCCTGAGTTCATGTGATCATTACTGCTAGGCGTGTAAAGATAGATTTTATCGCGGTGCAAGTGATACACCCCTTTGAGCGATTTGCCCATGCCAATCGGCCAAGTGACAGGAGCACATTCAATTTTTAATACGCTTTCCACCTCATCTAATAAATCAATCGGATCACGGCCTTCGCGGTCAAGCTTATTGATAAAAGTGATAATGGGGGTATCTCGCAAACGACATACTTCCATCAGCTTAATCGTCCGCTCCTCGACCCCTTTGGCAACATCAATCACCATTAAAGCTGAGTCAACGGCGGTCAATGTGCGGTAAGTATCCTCTGAAAAATCCTCATGCCCTGGGGTATCCAGCAGGTTGACGGTGTAGCCTTTGTAGGGAAACTGCATCACCGATGAGGCAACGGAAATTCCCCGTTCCTTCTCCATATCCATCCAGTCTGAAGTGGCATGTTTGCCAGCTTTACGTCCTTTCACCGAGCCTGCTGACTGAATGGCACGCCCGAATAACAAAAGCTTTTCGGTAATGGTGGTTTTACCCGCATCAGGGTGAGAGATAATCGCAAAAGTGCGACGTTTGGCTATTTCTTCTAAGCGATCAGACATAATAGTTTTAAATGATAAGGCAATGACTATAAATAAGGTGGTAAGTGATTGATTATTCGGGACGCTGTAAATACATCCCTGTACGCTCTGAGGCAGCATCCCTGCTACCTAAGCCCGAAAGATCAATCACTTACCACCTTTGCTAGCGGTCACGCTGATAAAAATAAAAAGGGGAAGTATAAACGGCTGTGGAAAAGGTGCAACTTGTATCAAATTCGCCAATACTCAGGGTTCAGTACAACCAAGATACTCACAACTTCTAGCCGACCTAATAGCATAGAAACAATGGAGATGGATTTTCCGAAATCATCTAAGCTAGAGAATGACTGGGCTAGCTCGCCTAGTGCGGGACCTGTGTTATTCATACAAGTTGCGATTGCGGAGAAGGCGGTGCTGATGTCGATATGGTCTGCGACAAGAAGCACTAGCAGAAAAATAAACGATAGGATGTATAAGGAAAAGAAACCGAATACCGATTGCAAAACGGGTTCTGGTAGGGCTTCACCTTTACGTAGTCGGATTAAAAATTTACCTTTTGGATGAAGCAATTGTTTAAACTCGCGGGCAATGAGCTTGAGCAAAACCAATATGCGAATCACCTTCATACCGCCTGCCGTTGAGCCACCGCAGCCGCCAATAAAACTAATAACAATCAAGAAAAAGGGCAGGAATAACGGCCACACAGAAAAATCCGTTGTGGCAAAGCCTGTACTGGTAATAACGGAAACAACGGTGAATACAGCATTTTCGATATTGTCGGAAGCAAGCTGATAATAGTTAAAATCGAGTAGGGCAAGCCCAACAATAAGGCTGGTCGCAATGACGATAATAAAAAATAAACGGGCTTCGCTATCTCGCCAATAGGGTAATAAGCTATGCTTTCGGAAGCTGACATAATGAATGCCGAAATTAATACCACCTAGCAGCATAAAAAAGATGGCGATATTATCAATTAAAGTGCTATGAAAATAAGCAATACTCTCATCATGCGTGGAATAGCCCCCTGTAGAGAGGGTCGTCAAACTATGAGCAATCGCATCAAAAACCGACATTCCCGCCAACCAATAAGCAATGGCACAGGCGATAGTCAGCCCTAAATATATTTTCCAGAGCAGGGAGACGGTATTAGTCAGCTTAGGGGTAAGCTTTTCTTCTTTCATCAAGCCGGGAACTTCGGCTTTATAAATCGACATACCACCAATGCCCAACTGCGGAATAATAGCAACCGCTAAAACAATCAAACCTAAGCCACCAAACCATTGTAATTCTTGCCGATAAAATAATAGCGATTGCGGCATGTGATCCAGTCCAGACAATACGGTAGCCCCTGTTGTGGTCAAGCCAGAGATCGCCTCAAACAATGAATCAACAATGCTGGTGTGCAAGATTAGGATAAAAGGAATAGCAGAAACAAGCCCTAGCGATACCCAGAAAAGCACAATAATCAAAAAGCCATCTTTGCCGTGAAAATTGCCACTGCGTTTTCTAAATAAAAACCAAAGTACAAAACCAGTTATGAAATTAATAGATAACGCCTTAAGAAACGGCGTGAGTTCACCGTCATGGTAAATAATGGAAACAATAATCGGCGGGATAAATACAATCGAAAACATCAGGTACAACGTACCAACGATTCGCATAATTTGAGCTAGTTTTGATGTTCTCATTTATTGGTTTTCTTGGTTTATTTTGGACACGAGTGACGGAACGCGGAGAACTTACCACTAAATTGGAGTTACTGCATTCCACAAGACTATATGCGAGCTTAGTTCGTCTAAAAGTAGCCTACAATAATTTGTTCAAATAAATGATACTTTTCTTGATTACAGCAACTTAATTGCAGATAAGTTCTGTTTTCTTCGGGAAAACTATGTAAGGCTAAGTGGCTTTCTGCTAATAACCAAATTGCTGTATAGCCCTGAGGTTCAAAATATTCTTCGACAAAATTCAAGCAGCGAAAGCCTATATGATTTAAAACTTGATTGATTTTTTGCTTTAAAACATCAGGCTTGGTTTCCGCTAACCAGACCGATGTTTCATAAATTTCAGCTTTCATTTTTATTGCGAATCATCACTATCTGCCGCTGGGATAATGATTAATTTGTTTTCATCAATTTTGCGTATTTCTTCAGCAATATCAATTGAGATCAAGCAACGTCGCCCGCCTAAAAAAGTAATGGCTAATTCACCATTGCTAAGGGCTTTTTGCTGTTGTTCAGTCACATAAAGGTATTTGATATTTGTACCGACGATAAAATTATAGCGGATTTCTGCGTTTTCATCGTTTTGTAGATTATCTAATAGCAGCTTGCGGATTTTTTTAGCATTTAACTTTTTTATGCGTGCTGCTTCTTTCTTCTTTCGCTCCGCTTCTTCGCGTTCTTTTTTCTCCAATGCTGAACGTTGTTGATAAAACTGAGCAAGATCAGACACAGGCTTTTGCTTCTTTTTTGAGCGTGTTTGCTGCCTTGCTTTTTTGTTTTTATTTACCTTAGGTGAAGGTTGCTTTTTAGGGTGTTTTTTTCCCACCTTTGTTTTTTTTAGTTGCTCTTCGGTGACAATGCCAGCACCTAGTAATTGTTCTTGTAAGGATTTAGCCATAGGAATTAATATATTGTTTAGGATTAGGGCATTTAACCTGTTTGAAACTTAAGTTTCAAGTATGGAAATGTAAATAAAGATAGGTTCTAATGGGTGTATTACTTATAATACCCTACGCAGATATTGCCCTGTAAAAGAATTAGCTATTTCCGCAATAGCTTCGGGTGTACCAGTGGCAATGATTTGTCCGCCTTTGCTGCCGCCTTCGGGACCGAGATCAATAATCCAGTCGGCGGTTTTGATGACATCTAAATTATGCTCAATCACAACGACGGTATTTCCTTGGTCGCGTAAGCGGTGTAAGACTTTGAGCAGTTGATTGACATCGTGAAAATGCAAGCCTGTGGTGGGTTCATCTAAAATATACAGTGTTTTTCCTGTGGCTCGTTTGGATAACTCTTTAGCCAGCTTTACCCGCTGAGCCTCACCGCCTGAAAGGGTTGTGGCATTTTGTCCAAGTGTGATGTAAGACAGCCCAACATCCATTAAGGTTTGTAATTTATTAAAAAGAATAGGCACAGGACGGAAAAATTCATAAGCCTCTTCAACAGTCATTTTTAGGATTTCAGAAATATTTTTGCCCTTGTAATGCACCCCTAAAGTCTCACGGTTATAACGCTCACCTTCGCAAACATCGCATTGCACATAAACATCGGGCAAAAAGTGCATTTCTACTTTAATCACCCCATCCCCTTTACACGCCTCACAGCGACCACCTTTTACATTAAAGCTAAACCGCCCTGGTGTATAACCGCGTGAACGAGCCTCTTGCGTGCCTGCAAATAAATCACGAATTGGCGTAAACAAGCCTGTATAAGTTGCTGGATTAG
>JALWYT010000071.1 GCA_026992705.1 Thiotrichaceae bacterium | reverse complement strand
TGCGGCAATGGCAACAGGGGTTAATTGGGCTTGACCTGTAATATCACCAATAGCGTAAACCCCTTTTACTGAAGTTTCTTGATATTCATCGACAGGCACAAAACCACCGCGAGCAAGCTCAATGCTAGTGTTCTCCAAGCCGATATTATCGGTATTTGGTTTGCGTCCAATCGCCCAAAGTAGCTGATCCACATCCTCAAGCACTTCGCCATTTTCTAGGCTGATACTGAGTTTGCCATCTTGGTTTTTCTCAATTTTGGCAAGTTTATTGTCATCGTCAAAGGTGATGCCGTCTTGCTCCATTTCCTTGCGAAGTAAGTCTCGCAGCATGTCATCAAAGCCTAGTAGAACAGGCCAGCCTTGGTGCATAACGTGTACTTGCGAGCCCAATGCCTGCAACATTCCGGCAAGCTCTAAGGCGATATAACCCCCACCAATCACGACTACTTTTTTCGGACATTCTTCATCTAAATCTTCAAAGAAACCATCGGAGGTAATGCCATGCTCATACCCTTCGATGCTTTCATCAACAATCGGACGACCGCCCGTTGAAATAACAATCTGGTCTGCGGTATATGTTTCGCCATCGACCTCAAGGGTTTTGTCATCAATAAATTTGGCATAGCCTTCGATTAACTCAACGCCTGCTTGAGCAAGGAAGTCATAATACCAATCATTAATCCCCGCGATCATATTGTCACGCTTAGTGACTAGCTTTTCCCAATTAAAACCTTTTTGCTCAATATCGAAACCATAATCAGCTGCATCTTTTAAGGTATGAGCCACTGATGCACCGTACCACATGACTTTTTTAGGTACACAACCCACATTAACGCAAGTTCCACCCAATTCACCCGCTTCTATTACCGCACACTTCGCTCCATAAGATGCTGCCCGCTCCGCAACCGATAATCCACCGCTGCCTGCTCCAATTGCTATTAAATCAAAATGTGTACTCATTATTCACCTAATTTTGTTATTAATCATAGAATATAACGATAACCTGAATTTATAATTTCGCTGTAGCAGATAGATCTGCATGGAAGTCATGGGTTCAGGTATAATGTTTAGTTTAAGTATTTTAACAGGATTGTAGTTTGTATAAATATCCCACTTTCTGCTTAGTGATAGAGAGATAGCTTTTTAAATTGGTTATCACGACTTATACTGTACTTTTACTAATGACTATATAATTTTCTATAACGGTATTTCTGTATTTTTTACTAGTATTACCTATTTAATATTTTCTAAAAAACAACTTAAATATGCCATGAAGTTGAGTGATTTTAACTATGATTTACCTGAACATTTGATTGCTCAAAAGCCTTTACAAAATCGATCATCTAGTCGCTTATTAGTGGTTGATCGGCAATCGGATACGTTTCAAGATAAAAAATTTTCTGATATTTTGGATTTTATTTCAGCAAAAGATTTGCTGGTTTTTAATAATACAAAGGTCATTCCCGCTCGTTTATATGGAAAAAAACTAACCGGCGGAAAGGTTGAGTTATTAATAGAACGATTACTTGATCACCAATATGCAATTGCTCATGTACGTTCAAATAAATCACCCAAACTAGGCTCAATATTACAATTAGATGGGGATGTTGCAGTAACAGTATTAGAAAAAAATGGGGGATTATATCGGGTTAAGTTTTCTTGTGAATCCATATTGAATTATCTTGATCAATATGGGCATATTCCACTTCCTCCCTATATTACAAGAGACGGCTCACAAAGCGATAGAGAACGTTATCAAACAATTTTTGCCAAAAAGGAAGGAGCGGTTGCTGCACCGACAGCAGGTTTGCATTTTGATAAAGCTTTACTAGAGAAAATCAAGCAAAAAGGTGTGCAAACAGCACAAGTTACCCTTCATGTAGGAGCAGGAACTTTCCAACCTGTGAGATGCGAAGACTTATCTAAACATATTATGCACGCCGAGATGGTAGAGGTAAATCAGGATGTAGTCGATACTGTGCAACAATGTCAGCAACGAGGTGGTCGGGTTATTGCGGTTGGTACAACAACAGTACGAAGTTTAGAGGCTGCATCTCAATCAGGTTATTTGACAACATTTTCAGGGGATACACGTTTGTTTATAACACCTGGTTATCAATTTAAAACCGTTGATGCCTTGATAACTAACTTTCATTTGCCGCGGTCAACATTATTAATGCTTGTTTCTGCTTTTTCAGGCTATGAAAAAATATTGAATGCCTATCATCATGCAATCCGTCATGAGTATCGTTTTTTCTCTTATGGGGATGCTATGTTTTTGATATAAATTTTTTTTATAGTAAAGTAAATAT
>JALWYT010000070.1:4781-7886 GCA_026992705.1 Thiotrichaceae bacterium | reverse complement strand
TTGCAGCAAAAGATTGAGCAAGTCATTAGCCGTTTATCACTGGATGCAGACGCTCTGTTCAATAACCTATCCGGTGGAATGAAACGCCGCGTTTTGCTCGCAAAAGCGCTGGTGCAAGAGCCTGATATTTTATTATTGGATGAGCCAACAAACCACCTAGATATTGATTCTATTATCTGGCTTGAGGAGTTTCTTAAAAACTATCACGCTAGCCTGATTTTTATCACGCATGACCGCCGCTTTTTACGCAATCTTGCCACACGAATTATTGAATTAGATCGTGGCAAACTCACTTCTTGGTCGGGCGATTATGATAATTTTTTACGCCGCAAAAAAGAACGCTTACATGCTGAAGCCAAAGCCAATGAGAATTTTGATAAAAAGCTCGCTCAAGAAGAAGTTTGGATTCGACAAGGCATAAAAGCTCGACGCACTCGCAATGAAGGTCGAGTCCGAGCCTTAGAAAAAATGCGAGAGCTTCGCAAGCAACGCCGTGTGCAAAAGGGTTCTGCCAAATTACATATTGATACAGCAGATAAATCCAGCAAGATTATTATTGAAGCAGAACATCTGCATTTTGCATACGATGATTCAAAGGTATTGATTGATGATTTCTCAATAATTATTCAGCGTGGTGACAAAATTGGCTTAATTGGTCCAAATGGCGTGGGTAAATCGACCCTATTGAATATTCTATTAGGCAAGCTTGAACCGACCTCAGCCAAAAAATTCAAACGCGGTTTAAACCTTGAAGTGGCATACTTTGATCAATTACGCGATCAACTCGATGAAGAACGCAGCATAAAAGATAATCTTGATCATGGTAAAGATATGATCACCATCAACGGCAAACCACGCCATGTGATTAGCTATTTGCAAGATTTTTTATTTGAGCCTAAGCAAATACAATCCCCCGTTAGTGCTTTATCAGGCGGTGAAAAAAACCGTTTATTGCTTGCCAAACTCTTTTTAAAGCCTGCCAATATCCTTGTGCTGGATGAACCCACCAATGACCTTGATATTGATACCTTGGAGCTTTTAGAAGAGCTGCTAATTAATTTTGAAGGCACGGTGTTATTAGTCAGCCATGACCGTGAGTTTCTAAATAATATCGTCAGCTCATGTATTGCCTTTGAAGGCAATGGTCAAGTGCGTGAATATATTGGCGGCTATGACGATTGGCTAAAACAACGCTCTGCTCCCAACAAAGTAGTAGAGAAAAAGCCAAAAACAGCGAAAAAAACAACGACTAAAAAAGTAACACAGCCCGCAAAGAAAAAACTCAGCTACAAAGATCAACGAGAGCTTGATCAACTCCCTGCTTTGATTGAGTCATTAGAAGCTGAAATCGAAGCCCTGCAAAAGCAATTCTCACAAGCCGAATTTTACCAACAAGACCCTGCAATGATTACTGAGCAGCAAAACAAGCATAAAGAGCTAGAAGAACAATTAGAACAAGCCTATCAACGCTGGGAGGAATTGGAGCAACGGCAAACATAAACGCTAAATATCTCCTATACTTATCACTTACCAGCTTGCTTCTTATTAAATGGGGTAGTTGCAAATAAAAAACTAAATGGAGAAACCGCATGGACATTCAAACCTTTAATGTCGCTGCTCTTAGTGGGCTAAATATACGCAATATTATGTCACTATTCGGCACGGTCATTGAGCGGAAACCCCACAATGCCAGCATAAATATTGATCTTGATGGTTTTCGTTTACCGGCTGTTATCGATAACCTCATTGGTAACTGGGTACAAGTCGCTGATAGTCAAGGTGGCTTTGTATTCGATGGCTATTTAATACCCGAACGAATGCCAAATAAAGGTGAATCCATTACTGATTATGCAAACTCACTCGAGCTATCAAGCAGCAAACATGAAACTGAGCTAGAAATAGAAGAGTCCTTTATACTACCTGATCTCACCGTACAACAAGCCTTCCTAATTGCTCGCGTCTTATTCGATATGTCACCGCAATTATTACTCCCTCCTATTCTCAATGAACACAACGTCATCGAAGAAGCCCTACCCTATGGCAATGTTTGGGAAGAACAACTTTCTGTCTCCCGTGACCGCTGGGAACTCAGCAGTATTAACTATACCCGTATTTACGAAGGCGGAGCTGTAACAGGAACCATTGTACTCGTCGGCGACGATGGCGTAGGTGTCGAAGTAATATTACGGACTATTGCTGATTAGATATCAGACAGTAAAATTAACACACATAATAATGTTCCTATGAATAGCGGACACCTCTAAAAGTAAATATTTTCTTCAATACAATTAAATCAATTTAGCAACGCGTCAAAATTAACCAACATAATAGTCAAGTATTTCCAGATTTATTTTTCCCCTGCGGTTTCATATGAGGAAATAAAATCACGTCACGGATTGAGGGTGAGGCAGTAAATAGCATCACTAAGCGGTCAATACCAATGCCCTCCCCTGCAGTTGGTGGCAAGCCATATTCTAAGGCATTGATATAGTCATAATCATAGTGCATGGCTTCATCATCGCCTGCATCTTTTTCTTCGACTTGCTTTCTAAAGCGTTCTGCTTGGTCTTCTGCATCATTTAATTCAGAGAAACCATTGCCGATCTCACGTCCACCGATAAAGAATTCAAAGCGGTCTGTAATAAATGGATTATCATCATTACGACGTGCCAGTGGCGAAACTTCTGCGGGGTATGCAGTGATAAAGGTAGGTTGCATAAGTTTACTTTCAACCGTTTTTTCAAAGATTTCAATCTGTACTTTGCCGAGTCCCCAATAATCTTCCAGCGGGATTTGTAAATTTTCAGCAATCTTTTTAGCGGATTCAAAATCATTAAGCTCCTCTTCGCTTAGCTCTGGATTGAAATGAAGAATAGACTCTAACACCGTCATACGAGCAAATGGCTTGGAAAAATCAAAGGTCTCGCCTTGATAAGTGATACTCGATGTACCCATTACATCCCTTGCGATGCCTTTAAATAATTCTTCGGTCAAATCCATTAAATCTTCATAGGTCGCATAGGCTTGGTAGAATTCAATCATGGTGAATTCTGGATTATGACGAGTCGATAAGCCTTCGTTGCGGAAATTACGGTTGATTTCAAA
>JALWYT010000070.1:0-4771 GCA_026992705.1 Thiotrichaceae bacterium | reverse complement strand
CAAAAACCCGCTCAAAACCACCCACAACCAAACGCTTGAGATATAGCTCTGGAGCAATACGCAGATACATATCAATATCCAGTGCATTGTGGTGTGTTTCAAAAGGTCGAGCAGTTGCCCCGCCGGGGATGGCTTGCAGCATGGGGGTTTCGACTTCCATAAAATCACGGCGAGTGAAGAAATCACGAATATAATTAATAATCATTGAACGAATCATAAACACTTGGCGAGATTCATCGCTCATAATTAAGTCAAGATAGCGTTGGCGATAACGCTGTTCTTGATCGGTCAAGCCGTGAAATTTTTCTGGCAGAGGTCGCAGTGATTTTGTTAATAATTGCAATTTATCAACCTTTACAGACAACTCCCCTTTTTGCGTTTTGAACAATACACCTTCTGCACCGAGAATATCGCCAATATCGGTTTCCTTAAATTCAGCGTATGCCTCATCACCGAGTAGATTTTTCTGCACATAAAGCTGGATGCGACCTGACATATCAGAAATCGTGGCAAAACTGGCTTTGCCCATGACACGTTTTAACATCATCCGCCCAGCCACAGACACGCGGACTTCGTTTTCTTCAAACCAAGGTTTATCATATTCCGAATACTCCGCCTGCAAAGCATAAGCGTAATTTTCACGCTTGAAATTATTAGGGAATGCTACGCCTTTTTCACGAATTGCATTTAATTTTTCACGGCGTTGAGCAATAAGGATATTTTCGTCTTGTTGGTTACTTTGTTCTGTCATTTTAGTCATACTTTTGAGAGTTTATAGACCGCTTTTTAAGGAAGCTTCAATAAATTGATCAAGTGCACCGTCTAATACCGCTTGTATATTTCCTGTTTCTACACCTGTCCGTAAGTCTTTGATTCTGGATGAGTCTAACACATAAGAACGTATTTGACTGCCCCAGCCAATATCGGATTTACCGTCTTCAATGGCTTGCTGATCCGACATTTTTTGCTGCATTTCTAACTCATAAAGTTTAGCTTTAAGCTGTTTCATGGCAGCGGCTTTATTTTTATGCTGTGAACGATCATTTTGGCATTGCACAACGGTATTAGTCGGTAAATGCGTAATACGCACCGCTGATTCCGTTTTGTTTACATGCTGCCCACCGGCTCCAGAGGCTCGATATACATCAATACGCAAATCAGCAGGGTTAATATCCACTTCAATAGAGTCATCAACCTCAGGCGATACAAAAACCGCAGCAAACGATGTATGGCGACGATTACCTGAATTGAAGGGTGATTTTCGCACTAAACGATGCACTCCTGTTTCGGTACGCAGCCAACCATAGGCATAATCCCCTTGAAAGCTAATCGTTGCCGATTTAATACCTGCAACATCACCGGGGGAAACTTCTAGCAATTCGGTTTTAAAGCCTTTTTGCTCACCCCAGCGTAAATACATGCGAAGTATCATTTCTGCCCAATCTTGAGCTTCCGTACCGCCTGAACCCGCTTGAATATCCAGAAAGGCATTATTAGCATCCATCTTCCCAGAGAACATACGCCGAAATTCTAGTTGCTGGACTTCTTTTTCAGCCGTTTGCAAATCCTCAATCACCGCGTCAACGGTATCTTGATCATTTTCTGCCTCTGCCATTTCTAATAAGTCTTTCGCATCTTGCAGGGAGCTATCGAGCTTGTCGATCACTAATACGATATCTTCTAACAGGACTTTCTCACGCCCTAGCCGTTGAGCATTTTCAGGGTCATTCCAAATATCAGGATCAGCAAGCTCTAAATTGACTTCTTCGAGCTGTTCTTTTTTTGCCGCATAGTCAAAGATACCCCCTAAGAGCATTAACACGACTCATTAAATCTGCAATTTGTGTGTATTGTGGATTGAGTTCCATAGTTTGTTTTTTATGTCGAATAAGATATAAGGGTGAGAATGATACAATAGGGTTATAATAAACACTATCGTATGTTTATAGGTGAGATGATTGGATTTTATGGAATTCAGTCGTAACTTTCATATCCCAAAAATACAATGCAGGAAATTTTCCATAATTTAATGGTTCATTCCCTGCAATTTACATTGTAAGTAGGCGATATTTATTATCTATTTAAGTTTTTGTTTCACCACCATTATCCATTGTATCCATAGAAAATGGATCATCATCTTCGGTAATTTGCTTGTGATTTTTACTTTCAATTTTTTTAGTATAAGCATGAGCAATAAACCAATCCAAGCTTAGGAAACGACCTGCTCCTGTAAAAAATAATACAAATAACATAATTAAGTGTACTACCGATACTTCAAAATCATTATTAAGAACCGTGGTGTAACCATGAGTCATTATAAATTGTGTTACGCTATCAAGTAAGCCTTGACCTTTTAAAACAATAACGCTCATTAAGCCAACAATAAATATCAAAGGCAATATTATCCAACGTACCGCAAGACCTAAAATCAATAAAACTGCACCAAATATTTCTAAACCTGCAACTGAGATTGTCACAAAGTTTGCAGCAAAACCTTCAAATATACCACCTTGGAAAGTAGACGATGCTGCTTGCACTGTATCCATATTGATCCATGTTAAAGGATTATACCAAGCAAAATCCGCACTGCTAAATAAGCCAAGTTTACTAGCACCTGAAACCCAAAACATAGGAGCAAGGTATAAACGTAATACTAAAGGAGCTAAAAAATCGAGCCCACGTAACCAACTAAAACTAAAAAAACCGAGTAAAAATTTATCCATTTTAAGAGAGTCTCCAAATCTTTGATAATACTGTTTGATTAAGGAAGTTGTTGATCTAACATTGTCAAACAATAACACTACTTGATAGCTTATTCCTTAATCAAAACTTTCTAACTATTTGCAATATGCTGATACTGAAACATTATCTTCTGAATTGCAAACGGATTTATTTAATCAATATACAAGGTAGCATAAATTTACAAATTATAACTTTCGGAAAATATACAAAATGAGAAACTTAAATTAGCATTATTGTTCATTTTTATATCAATTATTTATGGATCCATTAAACTGTGATTCATATAACAATCTAGGGATATTCAATAACATGGCTTACGTACTGCCTAGCTATAAAGAATTAATTCTTGAGTATGATGAAAGCACTTCCACACTTTGGTTGAGCATGAATCCAAAAGGTAGACAGTGCTTTACGCTACATATGCTAGTTGAAATGCTTGATGTATTTCATGCTCTTGACCAATATGGCTCTCTTGATCCAAACAAACCTGATACCATTCACTATCTTGTTGTACAATCAGCTCATGCTAATATTTATAATACCGGCGGAGACCTTCAATATTTCTTCGAATTAGTCAAGCGAGGTGACCCTATTCGTATGAAAGAATATGGAATCGTTTGTATTGATTTAATCCATTGGGCATTAACAGGTGGTAAGCGTCATATCACAACGATTTCACATGTTGCTGGTAGTGCATTAGGCGGTGGTTTTGAAGCTGCATTAGCATGCAATTATATAATCGCAGAAAAACAATCGACTTTCGCTTTTCCTGAATCATTATTTGGCTTTTTCCCCGGCATGGGTGGCTATAATTTATTAGCACGCTATACAGGTCCTATCGAAGCTGATCGTGCTTTTACTACAGGGAAACGCTACTCCGCAGAGGAACTTGCTCAACTAGGTGTAATTTATACACTAGCAGAAACTGGAGCAGGTAAACGAACTGTACAAGATTTTATCCTATCTAGAGAAGCAAACAAGCAAACACAGTGGGCTTTGCAAAAAATAAAACAATATCAACAAACGATTAGCTATGAAGCATTAGAATACAGCATTGATTTATGGGTTGACGCAGCAATGAAATTAACCGAGAAAAACCTTCGTATGATGCAAATATTAACTAAGCGTCAGATCCGCAAAGGTACCGCTAGTGATAGCTATGAGACTCAAACTAAAAAAGTCATAGCTGACTAATTAACCTAATATCATAATCATGGTTCCTCTCTAATTTTCTAATACGGCTTCTTGTTTTGGTTTTGGATCAAGGCTATATTTTTGTATTCGATAACGCAGTTGCCTAAATGTCATACCTAATAATTCTGCAGCTCGTGTACGATTCCAACGTGTTTGCTCGAGAGCTTGAATAATACGTTCTCTCTCATTGGCATCACTTGGTTTTAGTGTATGTTGTAAACGTTTCGATTCTACTTGATTTATTGTTGAATAACTGGATATAGGAGGGGCTGGTATGTCCTTTGGTAATTGTAAGTCATCAGGTTGAATCGTATCACTTTCACAAAGAGTGACGGCTCGCTCTAGAATATTTTCCAGTTCACGTACATTCCCAGGAAATGAATAATGTTGTAGCGATGATTTAGCAACCGCAGATAATTTCATATTTGGTAAATTCCACCGTTGAGTAATTTTTTCCAAGAAAAAATCTGCAAGAAGTAATAAATCATCCTGTCTATCACGTAAAGGTGGTACTTCTAATTTAATAACATTGAGACGATAGTATAAATCTTGACGAAAACGACCACTGGCAACCTCTTGTTCAAGATTTTTATGCGTAGCACAAAGCAAACGAATATCAACAGGAATTTCTTCTAGACCACCAACGGGTTTTATCGCCTTTTCTTGAATGGCTCGCAGTAATTTAACCTGCATATCTAAGGGCAAGTCCGCAACTTCATCAAGAAATAAGGTACCACGATCTGCTGCTTGAAATAATCCCACTTTATCTGTTGTTGCACCCGTAAAACTTCCCTTTTTATGACCAAAAAACTCACTTTCCATTAAATTTTCAGGA
>JALWYT010000069.1 GCA_026992705.1 Thiotrichaceae bacterium | reverse complement strand
AGTTCACTACTAAAACCGCATAAAACATAAATATAGCAAATTTAATTTTCCTATAATAATTTTTTATTATTAGCATTATATTGATTAATCAATAGGGATAGGTAAAAAATACTTAATTAAGCTATAAACTTCTAAAAATATTCTGTTAAAGCAATTTTTTATTGTCCATTATTTGCATTGAAATTAGCAATCTAGGTAAAAGTTAATTTGAATAAATAATTCATTCTACTGTAATATGTGTAAAAAATTGCATTCTATTGGAGGGTGTTGTGCTTATAAATCGTGTTTTTCTTATATCTAGCCTATTAATTCTGTTATTTTTTCTAAGTCAAATAGCAATTGCTGAAGATGTTGTTAAGCATGAAATTGAACAGGCATTATCCAAAGAAGCAAATTTAGATAATGGAAAGAAGATATTTGAAACCTGTGCACTTTGTCATTCTCCTGAAGGTTGGGGATCAGCAACCGGTCGATTTCCACAAATAGCAGGACAGCATAAGAGTGTTATTATCAAACAATTAGCGGATATTCGAGCAGGTAATCGTGATAATCCAACGATGTTTCCGTTTACCCGGTCGCAGATTTTAAAAGATAGTCAGGCAATTGAAGATGTAGCAGCGTACATTTCAAAGCTACCTATGACCTATTCAAATGGTAAGGGACCAGGGCTAGATTTAGCTTTAGGAGAAAAAATATTTAAAGAGCATTGCACAACTTGTCATGGTACTTTAGGAGAGGGAGATAAAGAAAACTTTTACCCTCGTATTCAGGGACAGCACTATTTATATGTATATCGTCAAATGCGTTGGATAAAATTAGGAAAGCGACGTAATGCAGATCCTAAAATGGCGAAGCTCATTCATAATTATACGTTAAGAGAGCTAAGTGCTGTATCAGATTATGTATCACGTTTATCACCACCTAAAGAGTTACTTGCTAAACCTGGTTGGAAGAACCCTGATTTTAATCAAAATTTTCTCAATGCTCAAAAGATACAGCGTGATTTACAGTTTATAAACCAAACAAAGTAAAACTTTTAGGGTAATTATTTTAGTTTTTCGCATTAATCAAAGGAGGAAAATTGATGCTAATGAATAAAAAGCCTAAGAAAAAATATGTGAAATTTTTTCTAATATTTATTTTAGGCGTAATAGCTACAGGTTTATTTAATACGGGGTTACATTACACTAATCAAACAGAGTTTTGTACATCATGCCATACTATGCAAACTAATTTAGAAGAACTAAAAGAGACTGTTCATTGGAAAAGTGCCTCGGGTGTTCATGCAGGTTGTGCTGATTGTCATGTTCCTAAAGCGTTTTTCCCAAAAATGTATGCAAAAATCTATGCAGCAAAGGATGTGTATCATGAAATTATAGGCACAATAGATACAAAGGAAAAATATGAAGCTCGTAGATGGGAGATGGCCAACCGAGTATGGAAAAAAATGAAAGAAACAGACTCTAGAGAGTGTCGTAGTTGTCATTCATTTGATCATATGGACTTCAGTGAACAGGAAAAAATAGCACGTAAAAAGCATGGTAAAGCAACTGATCGTGGAAAAACGTGTATTGATTGTCACAAGGGTATTGCTCATGAATTACCAGATGAGCCAGCAGAATAAGTTTAACTATCTTTACTCATCAATGATGGGAGAAAAATATGAATATCACCAAGACTTTATTTATTAAGCTGGTATTATTTTTTATGATGTTATCGCCTTGGGCAATGGCAGATGATACGACATCAGATATAGATGCAGGTGTAGAGCTAAGAAATGCTACATCTGATGGCAATATAGAAAAAGTTAAGGAGTTGCTACAAAAAAAGGTTGATGTCGATGCTGCAAATGAGTTTGGTATTACACCGCTTATGCTGGCAGCAGAAGCTAACCATATTGAAATAGCAGCATTACTGATGGCAAATGGTGCTAATGTCAATGCTCGTAGTCGGGATGGTTTAACCGCATTAATTTATGCAGCAGAAGAAGGGAATGCTGAAATTTCAGCAATGTTAGTTGAAATGGGGGCTAATGTTCATGATAGAACACACAAAGGCTGGAAGGATCTGATGATTGCTGCATAAAATGGCTATGCCGTGAGCGTTGCACATATGATTGAGTTTAATGCAGACTTACGAACGTCTGATAATAAAGGTAATACAGCATTTATGTATTCAGTTGATAAAGGGCAGATGGAGGTTGTAAAGACTATTTTTAAATATAATGATTTTCATGTTTTATGTTTACCTAATAAAGTTGGTGAAACTCCATTAATGCGAGCAGTAGAAAGAAATAATATTGAGATTGTGAAAATATTGCTT
>JALWYT010000068.1 GCA_026992705.1 Thiotrichaceae bacterium | reverse complement strand
CGAGTTGTACAAATAGAGCCTGGGCCTATGCCAACTTTGACAGCATCAACTCCAGCTTTAGCCAAAGCCTTAGCCGCTTCAGCAGTTGCAATATTACCCCCAATTAGTTGTACATCAGGATAATGCTGTTTAATCCAGCGTATTTCATCTAATACCCCTTGTGCATGTCCATGTGCAGTATCAACAACAATTACATCAACATTTGCCTTAACTAAGGCTGCTATCCGCGCTTTAGCATCTTCTCCCGTCCCCACTGCTGCCCCCACTCGTAAGCGTTGATATTCATCTTTACAGGCATTAGGATTATCTGTTGCTTTTTGAATATCTTTGACGGTAATCATGCCACGCAGTTGAAAATTGTCATTAACGACCAACAGTTTTTCAATACGATGTTGATGTAATAATTTTGCGATCTCATCACGACTAGCCCCTTCTTGGACAGTGACTAAGCGTTCTTTTGGTGTCATAATATTAGATACAGGGCCATCATGACGGGTTTCAAAACGCAAATCGCGGCAGGTGACAATTCCAACCAGTTCTTTATTATCAACAACGGGTACACCAGAAATTTTATTTGCATGAGTTAGAGCCAGCACATCTTTAATACTGGTATTCGGTGAAATGGTAATGGGATCATTAATGACACCACTTTCAAATTTTTTGACCATTTGTACTTGACGTGCTTGTTCTTCAATAGTCATATTTTTATGGATAATACTTATACCGCCTTCTTGTGCTATGGTTATAGCTAGACGCGCTTCACTGACAGTATCCATTGCTGCCGATACTAGGGGGAGATTTAGGTTAATATCTCGTGTTAATAGTGTGTTCAGTTTAACCTCTTTGGGCAAAACGTTGGAATGGGCTGGAAGGAGTAAAACATCATCAAATGTGAGGGCTTCTTGAGTAATACGCATGATTAAATTTCCGTTATAAACAGTCTGAACCTTGATTTTAAAGGATTTAAAGGATTTAAAGGATTTTTTTTTTAGAAAATCAATCAAATCCTGTAGAATATAAACTAAAATCCTATAGTCAAGACCTCAAAGGTTTCAAAAACCTCAGAGGTCTAATCTACAATTCATTTTAGTAGGAGTATCAACAGTGAAATTAAAATTTCTTCAACAGGTGGGGATATTTTTCATTACCATCATGGCTTATGCTAGTCAATTGACTTATGCTGATAGCCAAACCCAAATATCTGTTATCAACTTTTCGAGTAATGATTTTCTCTCAAAGCAACAAGAACAGATGTATAAATTTTTACTGGCTGAAATTGCTGGATTTCGTGGTCACAAAGGATTAGCTGCAAGGTATTTTATTGATTTGGCTACAGAAATCCAGACCCCCTATTTAGCTGAGCGTGCCACAGAGGCGGCTTTATACGCACAGAATTATAGCATAGCTATCAAAGCAGCGAACCTGTGGGTTAAGATTGCGCCGAAAAATCCCCAAGCTCGTCAAATTTTGGTAAGTTTGTTGTTATTAAAACATGATTCTAATAAGGCACTGAAAAATTTAGATATTCTGCTTGAAAGTCTCAAAGACAAGCCTAAGCAACTTCGTTCTGCAATAACGATGATAATAGAACAACAACAGGATCGGGCACATGCTTTAAAAATTATGGCAAAAATGTTGAAAAGACTGCCAAAAAATCCAGTTGTCTTGTTGACTTACTCACGCTTATTATTGCAGGACAAACAATTCGAGCCAGCATTGAAAGTGTTGCGTACTCTTTTGACTCAATTTCCAGATCATAATGAGGCCGTACCTTTGTACGCTTATATTTTGGAAAAACAAGGTAAACCTAAGCTAGCTTTATATTGGATGAAACAAGCTTTACAACGCTATCCAAATAAGCCCGATTGGCGTTTAGCGTATGCGCGTATGTTGGCTGATGCGGAACAGTTTCAGGAGTCGATTCAGCAATTTAAACAGTTATTATCTGAAAATCCTGAACAAAAAGAAGATCTTTTATATGCCTTAGGGATTTTATCACTACAAGTAAACCAATTGTCAGCGGCAAAATCGTATTTTTTGCAACTTATCAAACTTGGGAAACGAGTCAACACCAGCCGCTATTATTTGGGGCAAATTGCACAAGAAGAACAAGATTTCAAAAAAGCTATTTTTTGGTATAAGCAAATTGATAAAGGTTCAAATTATTTAAATGCACAAGCACGAATTGCTATGATTTTGGCTAAACAAGGACAGTTAGATAAAGCTATTGAGTATTTACGAAGTGTGCGACTTAATCATCAGGAAGATGCGATTAATTTGATGATCTTGGAAGCAGATTTGCTGGATGAGCATAAACGTTATAATGAAGCTATGGA
>JALWYT010000067.1 GCA_026992705.1 Thiotrichaceae bacterium | reverse complement strand
GGTTACCCCCATAAATTTATCAATGGATAATGATAAATTATGATATATTGTTAAATGCTAATATTCGACAATCTAAAAAATAAAGGTTGAACTATGGAAGACCCTACAATTCATTCTGATAGAAATATTGGTCATATTGAAGTTAAAAATACCACTTGTTATATGTGTGCATGTCGTTGTGGTATTCGTGTAACTTTACGTGATGGTGAAATACGTTATATTCAAGGTAATCCCGAACATCCATTAAATCATGGCGTTATGTGTGCCAAAGGCGCATCAGGCATTATGAAGCAATATTCGCCAGCCCGTTTAACGAAACCCTTGCGGCGTAAACCTGGTACCGAGCGGGGCGCATATCAATTTGAAGAAATTTCTTGGGATGAAACCTTTGATATTTTGGAAAAACGCTTGGCTAAATTACGCGCTGAAGATCCGAAAAAATTCGCCCTCTTTACTGGGCGGGATCAAATGCAAGCCCTAACAGGTATGTTTGCAAAACAATTTGGTACGCCTAATTATGCGGCTCACGGAGGTTTTTGTTCCGTCAATTTAGCTGCTGGTTTAATTTACACAATGGGCGGATCGTTTTGGGAATTTGGTGGCCCAGATTTAGAACGGGCAAAATTATTTGTAATGATTGGTACAGCCGAAGACCATCATTCAAATCCGATGAAAATCGAACTATCTAAATTTAAACGAAATGGCGGGCGTTTTATTTCGATTAATCCAGTACGTACTGGGTATTCAGCCATAGCCGACGAATGGGTACCAATTAAAACAGGCACAGATAGCGCATTACTGCTAGCCTTAATTCATGAATTAATCAAACAAGGCTTATATGACCGTGACTTTATAGTCCAATATACCAATGCAGCGGAACTGGTTAATATTGACAGCAATAGTACTGAAAATGGCATGTTTATACGTTTTGAAGTGCCACCAGAAGAAGGTTGCTTTGACCCACAAAATAAATTATGGTGGGACATGGAATTAGATAAACCAGTTTCTACACATACCGAAGGAGTTGATCCCCATTTATTAGGAGAATTCAAACTTGATGACGGCACACCAGTAAAACCCGCCTTTCAACTACTAAAAGAAAGAGTTGACAAATACACACCTGAATGGGCTGCCAAAATAACAGGAATTCCAGCCAAAACAATCCGCCGCTTAGCTTATGAAATGGGAATAACTGCCCGCGATCATAAAATTGAACTACCAATTGCATGGACAGACTGTTGGGATAAAGATCACGAAACAGTAACAGGTAATCCAATAGCATTTCACGCTATGCGCGGACTTGCGGCTCATTCCAACGGTTTTCATACAATTCGAGCCTTAGGTATTTTAATGACATTATTAGGTACAATTGATCGTCCAGGCGGATATCGTCATCGTCCTCCATTTCCACGCCCAATTCCACCCTGCGCCAAACCACCTAAATCTCCAGAAGCCGTACAAGCAGGCGAACCACTTGATGGGATGCCCTTGGGTTGGCCAGCCGATCCTGATGATTTATTCGTTGATGACAAAGGAGAACCAGTTCGGCTTGATAAAGCCTTTTCTTGGGAATATCCGCTATCAGTACATGGCATTATGCACAATGTCATTACTAACGCATGGCGCGGCGATCCGTATCCAATTGACACTTTAATGATTTTTATGGCGAATATGGCTTGGAATTCTACTATGAATACTAGTGATGTTCGTAAGATGCTTACAGATAAAGATGACAAGGGAGAATATAAAATCCCATTTATCGTTGTCGCAGATGCTTACCAATCAGAAATGGTTGGCTTTGCCGATCTAATCTTACCTGATACTACTTATCTGGAACGACATGATGTCATGTCAATGCTAGATAGACCGATTTCTGAATATGATGGCCCAGTTGATTCAGTGCGTATTCCTATTTTGCCGCCAAAAGGAGATTGTAAACCCTTTCAAGAAGTATTAATTGAATTAGGTTCTCGATTACAACTACCAGTTTTTGTCAATGAAGATGGTTCAGCTAAATATAAGAATTATCCAGATTTTATTGTCAATTTTGAAACAACTCCAGGTTCAGGTATCGGCTTTCTTGCAGGCTGGCGTGGCAAAGACGGTAAAAAATTCATGCGCGGCGAACCGAATCAGCGGCAATGGCAAATGTATGAACAAAATAATAGTGTTTTTCATTATAAATTGCCGAAATCCTACCAATATATGCGAAACTGGAATAAAGGCTATCTAAATTGGGCACGACATCATGGCTTAGTTCGCTACGCCGAACCGATTAACATCCATATTTACTCCGAAGTGCTGCAAAAATTCCGTTTAGCCGCACAAGGCAAATGG
>JALWYT010000066.1 GCA_026992705.1 Thiotrichaceae bacterium | reverse complement strand
GGGTAAAACAAATTATAAATTTTCATTAGAAAAATTAATAAAAAATAAAAAATTACCTAAACAATTTTTCAAAGAAGAGTTAAAAATACAAGTTATTGGCTTCCATCGTTATGAAAATGAGATTTTTACTTCAAAAGGTATTGTTACACTCCCTATCAAGCATAATAAAAATCTAATTAATGCAAAGTTACAAGATGGAGAAAAAATTGTATTACTCCATTCTGAGAAATATAAAAATATCCCTGCTATCATTGTAATCACGAATAAAGCAAACGCTAGTCACTCTAGAGGACTACAATCAAGTTATTTTGATAAAAACGGTAATGCAATACTAAATAATACGGAAATAAAACTTAAAGCAGGGCAAGATTATCAAGTTGATTTATATTTTTCTGACCATTCTGTAAGTTATCCAAATTTAGTTTGGCTTCCATAGAAAATTCTAAGTTGATGGCAATTGCACTCCAAACCAGCGTGAGAGTCTTTCCCAATCGAAGCATTTTCCCGGGTCTGTTTTTCGCTCTGGTGCAATGTGTTCATGCCCTGTAATGTGTTCTTTTTTTAGGCTGGGGTAGCTTGCTAATAATTGTTCAATAACCTGTTTTAATTGTTGGTATTGAGCTTCAGTAAATGGCTGATCATCCGTACCTTCTAGCTCAATACCGATGGAAAAATCATTACAAACTTCCCGCCCTTGATAATTAGAAATACCTGCGTGCCAAGCTCGTAAGTGGAATGGAACGTACTGTACGATTTCTCCCGTGCGACGGATTAATAGATGGCTAGATACTCGCAAGTGGCAGATTTCTGCAAAAAAAGGATGCTCCTCACCGGGTAGTTGATTGGTGAATAGTGCATCAATCCAAGGTGTCCCAAATTCATTAGGTGGCAAGCTGATATTGTGAATCACAATTAGGCTGATGTCATTTTCATCGGGGCGAGTATCGTGATTGGGTGAGGGAACTTGTCGGGCGACATCTAATAAACCCGTTTGTTTATCTATCTGCATTTTTTACTTCCTGGGCACTTGAGATTTCTATCCAGCTCGGCATTATACGCCTCTTGATTTGATCATTAAGTTAATAAATATGCACGGTCTAAATCCACAACAACAAGCAGCCACAGAACACATGGGGACTCCACTTTTGGTGTTAGCGGGAGCAGGTAGCGGTAAAACGCGGGTAATTACCAACAAAATTGCTTGGTTAATCCGTCATGCTGGGCTGCCAGCCTATCAAATCGCTGCAATTACCTTTACCAATAAAGCGGCTCGTGAGATGAAAGAGCGAGCCTTGGATTTATTGAGCAAAGAAGAATCCAAAGGGTTAACCGTATCGACCTTTCACACGCTAGGTTTGATGATTATTCGTCGGGAGTTGGAAACCTTGGGCTATAAGCCCGGCTTTACCATATTTGATGCTCAAGACACCAATGCCATGATTAAAGACCTTGCTTTTAAGGAGGATAATTTTGCGGATGAGGACACTGAATCCCGCTGGATTATTTCTCGCTGGAAGAACGATTTTGTCTCGCCAGAGCAAGCAATGCACATTGCCAGTACACCGCAGGAGGTGCAAGCGGCTATCCTTTATGAAAAGTACCAACGTCAATTAAAAGCCTATAATGGCATGGATTTTGATGATTTAATTGTTCTGCCAACTATGTTGCTGGAAAACAATGAAGAAGTTCGCCTGCGTTGGCAAAATCGTCTGCGATATTTATTAGTCGATGAATATCAAGATACCAATGCCTGTCAATATCGCATGATTAAACTGCTTACAGGGGTTCGTGGAGAAATCACCGCAGTCGGTGACGATGACCAATCAATTTACGCTTGGCGAGGGGCTCAGCCTGAAAATATCAATCTCTTGCAACAAGATTATCCCAATCTTAAAATCATTAAATTAGAACAAAATTATCGTTCAACTGAGCGGATTTTAAGCTCAGCAAATCATCTGATAGCAAACAATCCTCACCTATTTGATAAAAAATTATGGAGCACCTTAGGCAAAGGTGAAAAAATCAAAATCATGCCATGCCGTACCGCAGAACATGAAGCGGAGAAAGTTACATCAGAAATTATTAAATATAAATTCCGCGAGCGGGCTAAAAACAGCGACTTTGCTATTCTTTACCGCAGCAACCATCAAGGCAGATTATTTGAACGCTTTTTACGAGAAAATAATATTCCCTATAAAGTTACAGGTGGTTTATCCTTTTTTGAACGAGCCGAAGTCAAGGATACACTGGCATATATCCGCTTAATTGCTAATCCAAACGATGGAGCTGCTTTTTTACGCATCGTGAATACGCCCAAGCGTGAGATTGGTTTAAGCACG
>JALWYT010000065.1 GCA_026992705.1 Thiotrichaceae bacterium | reverse complement strand
CCAGGATACTGTGAATTTCTCTATACGCTGCCCACTGCCAAAGTTTAGGTAATTAATCAATTATGTCCTTATGTTATGAGTAATATTTATAAAGCATTTAAGAAAATTGCTAGTGATAAAATATAGTTGGATAGTTATTTAGAGGGAGGTAATATTATACCTCATGAATATAATTGTAGTAAAAATTAATGAATACTGGTTGCTTAAATAATGAAAATAACAGCAATGATGTTAACTAAAGTGCAATTACTTGCTGAGTTGCCAGAGAAAGAATTAGAGTTATTAGCCGCATCTTTACATGGTCGTAAATTTGCTAAGGGTACTTTTGTTTTGCATAAGGGGGATACACGATGCGAGCTACTTTTTCTTTTAACTGGAACATTGCAAGTTGTTGACTATACAGAGCAAGGGCGTGAAGTACTCTTGCACACCCTTCAAGAAGGTGAATATTTTGGTGAGCTATCAGTGATTGATGGTAAAGCTCGTTCTGCATTTGTGAAAGCATCTAGTGATTCAGTTGTGGCATTCTTAGATAAGGAAAGGGCACTAAAATTATTTTATGAAACACCTTTAATCGCGAAAAAAATGTTAGAGCGTTTTGCCTATGTGATACGGCAATCATCTAAACAACAAATGATGCTAAGTAATACTAGTGCATATGTTCGCATCTATATGATGTTGTTAAAATTATTAGAAAAAAGTCCAAAAGTTAAACAGGGAGTAATCGACGGGATGCCAACACAGCAAGAATTTGCTGGGATGGTAAATACTAGTAGAGAAACAGTATCGAGAGCGATACGTTACTTAATTAAGCAAGGAGTGATTAAAAAAGATAAACGATGTATTATCGTACTAAAACCAGATAAGTTGAAAGGTATTGTTTTTGAAATGTCTCGTTAATTTAGTATTTCAAGTACATTTGTACCTTATCAGCAATTAAATTATGAATTAACTATTTTATATTTTTCACATGCAGAGACTTTGTTACTCTGCTAGTTGAATCAGGTAGTAGTAAAGGATACTTATGAAAATTAAGAAATACACGAACATTTTTATCTTACTTGTTTGTGTTCTAGTTTGTAGTAAAAACTTATTATCTGATGAATCCCGCCTTGTTGGGCAGGTTCTTTTTGCTCTAGGGAGTGTTTATTCTATAAACCCTGCTGCTGAAAAGAAAGTATTACAACGTGGTGTATGGGTTTATGAAGGAGATACGATTATCACAGGAGCACGTGGTAAAATTGGTTTGCGTATGGTTGATGGGGCAATTGAAAAAATTGGAAATAACAGCGTATTTTCTATTATTAAGTATCAATATGATCAGCACAACCCTCAAAATAGTATTATTAAAATGGAGTTAAAAAAAGGAAAATTATTTAGTAAAACTGGAAAAGGAGGGGAAGCAGCAAAAAATAACTATCGCCTAAATACACCTATCGCAGCAATTGGAATTCGAGGTACCGAATACACAGTGTTTACAGATAATAAGATTACTAAAGTAAATGTGTTATCAGGAGGGGTTATTATGTCTAGCTTTGGGATAAGCTGTAGAAAGGAAGGATTTGCAGTATGTACGGGAGATAACGTCATGGTACTAATGGCAGAACAACGTCAGAAAATGCTATTACTAAAATTAGGGCAAAAGAGACCTATTTTAGTACCATCTACATCTAATAATATTGAAGGAGAACAACAAAATAATTTATCACCTACTCCTGCAAATTCGAGTAAGAATGACCAAGAACAAGGTAATACTGTCGACTCTCAATCTCGAGAGAATATTGATTCAACACATACATCATCTGTAACATGGGGGCGTTGGAAGCCTGATTCTGATGCAACTTCTTCGATTGAAGAGCAGCTAGCGAATGGCTATGAATTGATATCACAAAGTGGTGATTTTGCAATTATTCGACGTGAGAATGAAGTTCTCAATTTGCCAAATACCGGTTTATATCATTTTACTCCCAAAAGTTATGGAGCTGTGGTCAGAAACTCAGAAAATAATACATACCAAAATGCAGAAGTGATAGACCCTAGCTTAATAGTTGATTTTACTGAAAAAGCATTTTCAACAAGCTTCACATTACGTTCAGAAGACTTAGTAAGTAATGTTGAAGCAAACGGCAGTTTGGATGAAACAGGGGTTTTTACAGATGATGGCTCTAATCCAGAAACCAAAATTAAAGGTGCGGTTGCAGGAGAGCAAGCCAATGAAGCTGCTTATAGTTTTTTCCACCAAATCAATGATAGTTACACTGCAGCGGGTGCAATTGAATGGTCAACAAAGAGATAATATAGATCGACATTGGTTTAGCAATATTTTAAATGTATTTCGATTAATTAATAATGAGGTCTTTTATCTCGTTTAGCGAGTATGTATTTTTATCCCGCTTATTTATTTTTGTTGCTATTATACTGTGTCTTTTTTCATTATACGCTGGCTTTTTCTCGCCTGTTTATGATTATGTTGAAAATAGAGTATGGAATTTTTATCAGCGTACTGCTTTACTTTATAGCTCTAATAAATCACAAACTGTTATTGTTGATATTGATGAAAATAGTTTACGCCAGCAGGGACAATGGCCATGGTCAAGAGAGAAAATAGCTGAACTTGCTCGAATATTATTATCTGACTATAAAGCAGCAGCTGTTGCTTTTGATATATGGTTTACTGAGGACTCAAAAGATCAGGGGGACATCCAATTACTCCAATTAGCTAAGCAGTACCCTATTATTTTTTCACAAGCATTTGCTCTGCCAGGTCAAGGTTCTGCTGTACGTTCTGGTTACTTAGGAGGGGGCGTAGCTATTCCCCAAGATGTTAAGCTTCCAAAAGCAATAGGCTATATTGCGAATAACGCTGTATTAGCAACTGCTCCTTGTATAGGACATATTACACCAAAGAAGGATTTTGATGGTGTTAGCCGTATTCCTCTTTTTATTGAGTGGGGACAGAAAGCATACCCAATACTTAGCTTAGAAATTCTTCGCTGTTTAATGCATGATAATAAACCCGTACTAAGAAGGATAGACACTTCACTTATTCGCTATAATAAAATTAGCATATCCCAAAACTTAGGTGATAAAAGTATTTTAGCTTTAGATAAAGATGGATATTGGAAGGTTCCTTATATCATACCATTGGAGAATTTTACCGCTATTCCAGTTAATGATATTTTTAATCATAAGGTACCTCCCTCTTTATTACAGAATCAAATTGTTATAGTCGGAAGTTCTGCTACAACACTAGGGGATCAACACAGCACCCCGCAGTCTGTAAATGTTGCAGGTATTACAGTACATGCACAGATGCTTGAGTGGATGCTATCAGATAGTCAAGTAACACCGAGGGAACAGCTAGAATTTTTGGCTTGGGCTTGGGCACTGATCAGCTTATTGATTCTTTATATTTTTCTTATTAAACGTTTTTCAGTGTTCAGTATTGTTCTCAGTGTCATTTTATTTTCTGTATTCTGGTTGATGCTAGGCTATGTACTTTGGTTATATTGGCAATGGTGGCTACCTGTGTTACCAATATTTGCATATATACTTTTTACAATATTACAAATTCCAGTAGAATGGTCATTAGTGCAGCGTGATAGTCGTTACCTAAAAGCATTGTTTAGTGGCTATCTTCCTCCAACTGTTTTTGATTCAATTGTAAAAAATGGCTCGAGGGATGTATTACAACCTAAGCGACAACAGTTAACAATTTTGTTCGCAGATATTGCTGATTTTACTCAACGAGCAGAGAGTTCAACACCTGAGTCGATAACAGCATTAACCCAAGAAATTCTAGAGTGTCTTACTTATGTTGTTCATGAACAGCGTGGTACATTGGATAAATATATGGGGGATGCTGTAATGGCTTTTTGGAATGCACCACTTTCACAGAAAGACCATGCTGATCTAGCGGTACAAGCAGGGTTAAATATGATTGAAGCAGTACAGGCATATAATAAAACTTCAGCTTTATTACAGGGAGAAATAATTACAATTCGTATTGGTATTCACACGGGAGACGTTGTAGTGGGGAATTTGGGGACAAAGTTAAGAAAAGCTTATACGGCTATTGGAGATGCTGTCAATGTATCCGCCCGCTTACAAGAAAAAGCTAAAGGTTTAAAGCAGTACTTACTAGTTAGTGAGGATACTTATATTCTACTTAAAAAAAACTATCCTTTAAAAGAATATTCAAAAATCTTATTAAGAGGGAGAAAGCAAGAACTGGGTGTTTATGTGTTGTCTGTATAAAATAAAATGACAGCAGCTTAAGTTTAGTATTGGTATAATGTTTTCAGATGACAAAATTCAGCAAAAAATGCAGTTTACTGCTTATCATGGCTATACTACTGGTACCCTTATTGCCACAAGCAAAAACCATTAATATCGGTCGTTTATTAGATAGTGCAGTCATTGCTTGTGCAGAAAAAGATAAAAAAAAGTTAAATAAAATAACAAAGGAAATATCATCTTTATTAGCCGTTAATATTGAATTAAAAGATCAACAACATTACTTAAATGCACTCATTAAAACGTTTAACTCAGGAAAATGTTATATACCTTATTCTAACATCGAAATTAAAAATAGCTCAAAAAGCAAAAAACAGATAGTAGCTAAACCTAAAAAAATAACCATTGTGGATAAAAAGAGTAAAATATTTGTTCGTTTAGGGATGGGATATGCCGATAACATAAATAATGGTATTAACCATAGTCAAATTAGTGTGAATAATTTATTTGGTTCTGGGAAGATTGATCTACAAGTAGGGGAAGAAAATCGCCCACTTTCTGATTCCTTTCAAGTGTTAAGATTATCTCACTACAGAGAATTATCCACTCATTTGAACATATATGCTGATGTCAGAAAGCAATTATATGATACACATAAAGAATATAATTTTGATACATTCAAGGTAGGTATTAATGCCAAAATACCTAAAATTCCTATTAAGTATAATGTCTTCATGGAAGGTATTTGGTTACAAGGAGAGCAATGGGGGAAAAGTTTGAATGCAAGTTTACAAGTACCGATTTATAATAAAAATGATACGATGCTCATATGGACAGCAGGCTTACAAAATAGTCAACAAGTATCACAAGGTCATTATACAGCACTAGCAACAGAAATGGGCTTGTCTTATCAGCAGAAATTATCAACAAACATGCTATTAAATATTTCTGCTGAACTACTTAAAGACGATGTGCATGCTGGTGAACGTGCAGGTGGGAACCGGTTAAGCAAAACTATTAATATTTCTACGCAATATCGTATTAAACCAAATTTGAAGCTCGAAACACAGCTATCACATATTACTTATCAGGATGAGCTTCCTTACAGCCCTGCATTATTTGGCTCAACAAAGCGTGATCAAACAAAAGAAAAAATGGCAGCTCATTTAGAGTTAAGCTTAGACAAAAATACTTGGCTTGACCTTTCTTATGTAAGAAGTAAATTAACGGATAATGAAATCCTTTTATTCGATACCCCATGGGGAGATTATGTCAGCATGGGTATAGGGCATCGTTGGTAAATATTGCCTATCTCTAAAGATACTCTTCATTTAGGACAATACTTTCACTGTTTTTATCAGTTACTTCAAGTTAAAGATTATTGATGTCTATTTTTTTACTTCATTATTTCAATCTAAGAATAGTATTTAAGGCTTGATTTTTTCTAGCAATAATAGAAGAATCCTCACCGTTATTATAATTTTGTGGCATGAATTTAGGGTTATCAACATAATAACACCGTTTATATCAAGCCATAGTTGAGGGCGTATGACTAAAAAGACAGCAATTATTACAGGAATTACAGGGCAAGACGGTGCCTACTTAGCAGAATTATTATTACAAAAAGGTTACATTGTCTATGGAACGTATCGGCGTACAAGCTCTGTAAATTTTTGGCGAATTGAAGAATTAAGCATCAGTCAACACCCTGATTTTCATTTAATTGAGTATGATTTAACTGATGCAACAGCAAGTATACGTTTATTACAGGCAACCCAAGCGGATGAAATTTATAACCTTGCAGCACAAAGCTTTGTGGCGGTTTCCTTTGAACAACCAATAACAACGGCAGAAATAACGGGAATTGGACCAGTGAATTTACTGGAGGCAATTCGAATCGTCAATCCAAAAGTCAAGTTTTATCAAGCCTCAACATCAGAAATGTTTGGTAAAGTACAAGAAATTCCACAAACAGAGAATACGCCATTCTACCCTCGCAGTCCTTATGGTGCAGCAAAGCTTTATGCTCATTGGATGACTATTAACTACAGAGAATCATATGATATCTTCGCAACCAGTGGAATACTGTTTAACCACGAATCACCCTTGAGAGGTAAAGAGTTTGTAACACGAAAAATTACAGATGCTGTTGCTAAGATACACTTAGGCAAGCAAGATGTTCTTGAATTAGGTAACTTAGATGCAAAACGTGACTGGGGCTATGCTAAGGAATACGTGGAAGGCATGTGGAAAATGCTACAAGCAGACACACCTGATAACTATGTTTTAGCAACAGGGCGAACAGAAACGGTCAGGGATTTTGTCAATATGGCATTTAAAGCCGTATCTATTAATCTTCAATGGGAAGGAAGAAAAGAAAATGAAATTGGTATTAATTCAGACAATGGAAAAATACTCGTAAAAGTTAACCCTAAATTTTACCGTCCTGCTGAAATTGACCTATTAATTGGCAACCCTGAAAAGTCAAAAAAGGAGCTTGCTTGGGAGCCTAAAACCACGCTGGAAGCACTTTGCCAAATGATGGTTGATGCAGATATTAAGCGTAATACTCATAATACACATGCATTTTAATAATGAGAGTTCTTGTTACAGGTAGCAACGGTTTCACAGGGCAATATTTACTGCCTGAACTACAAAACCAAGGGATACATGTTGATAAATTTAAAGGCAACCTACTTGATAAATCCAATATCCAAGCCCAACTTGAGCAATTATGTCCCGATGCAATTATTCATTTAGCAGGAATCAGTTTTGTACCTGATGGGAACAATGTAGATGTGTATCAAGTAAATACACTGGCTGTTGAGCAATTATTAGAATTAGCAGCAGAAAATAAAAGCATTAAGCGTATCATCCTAGCAAGTAGTTCAGCTATATATGGAAAGAATGCTAACCCTAAAGAAGATGATTGTCCTGCTCCAATAAATCATTATGGTATGTCTAAACTTGCAATGGAGTTTATTTCTAAAAACTATCAACACAATTTAAATATCATTATCACACGCCCCTTTAATTATACCGGTAGAAAGCAGGCAAAAAACTTTCTGATACCAAAGCTTATTTGGCATTTTCAACAACGAAAAAAACAACTTGAATTAGGTAATATGCAAATTGCTAGGGATTTTTCAGATGTTCGCTGGATTGTGAAAATCTATGCTGCCTTACTTTGTACACCGAATGCAACAGGCGTGTATAACCTATGTTCTGGTAAGAAATATGCTTTGACTGAAATTTTGGAATATCTTGAAACAAGATATCAGCATAAGCCAGACTATATTATTAATCCAAGATTTGTTAGGGAAAATGACATATTAGAGCAACAAGGAAACAGTGAACGCTTGCGTAGTGAATTTCCTGCTCTACAACCCGATGATTTTTTTCAAACACTGGATTGGATGAGTCAATAACACACTTTTATGCTAGGTCAATTCCAAGAGCTTTGGCGATTTCGCACATTTATTAGCCATTCTATATATACAAACATAAGAAATAGATTTATCCGCAGTAAGCTAGGTGGAGCCTGGCTATTGCTTAATCCATTGGCGATGGTCGCAGTATATGCCCTGGTTCTTTCTAAAGTATTAGCGGCAAAGCTAGCTAGTATTGATCATGAATATGCTTATGCACTGTATTTAATGGCAGGCATATTAGGCTGGACACTATTTACTGAAACGCTCACACGAAGCCTAAGTATTTTTATTGATCATGCTAATTTAATA
>JALWYT010000064.1 GCA_026992705.1 Thiotrichaceae bacterium | reverse complement strand
CGGATGAAGTTAATCGTGCAACGCCAAAAACTCAAAGTGCTTTACTCGAAGCGATGGAAGAACATCAAATTACAATAGAAGGTGAAACTCGTCCACTACCATTGCCATTTTTTGTTGTTGCTACCCAAAATCCACTACACCAAATCGGTACCTTTCCGTTGCCAGAATCACAATTAGATAGATTTATGATGCGTATAGCACTAGGCTATCCAGAACATGATACTGAGCGAGCTTTGCTAAAAGGAAAAGATCGTCGAGAAATGATCAAAAAACTGAATCAAAGCATAACTCCGCAACAACTATTAGAAATACAGCAAACAGTTCCAAAAGTGCATGTTGCTGATCCCTTGATAGATTATTTACAAGCGATTTTAGAATATAGCCGCCAATCGCAACAGTATCGGGTTGGCTTATCACCCCGCGCAGGTCTAGCAATACGCAATTGCGCTCAAGCTTATGCTTTAATGCAAGGGCGCGATTATGTTATACCCGAAGATGTGCAAATCGTCTTACCCGGCGTTGTTGGACATCGGCTAGTTGCAGAACAGCAAAATACTGATATTTTAGTTAATCAACTGATTGAGGCGGTGCCAATACCTTAAAATTTATTTGTCTGAATCAGGATTTGCAGGATTTTAGGATTTATAGTTAAATTATGATTCAGACAATTTTCTGAGGAATAAAAAAACATGTTAGCTAATCCCTTGAGTAATCTACAAAAGGAAATCTTAGAAATCTATTCAACGGATATACCAATAGATGAATTAAATGAACTAAAAATTCTCCTAGCTAATTTTTTTGCCAATAAAGCCATTCATGAAGCCGATAAAATTTGGGATGAAAAAAATTTCTCTCAGCAAGAAATGGAGAAATGGTTGAATGAATAGGCTGAAGATTGTTCTTGATACTAATATTTTATTACTGATGTTACGCACTCTCGTTCTCACGCTCCAGCGCAGGGCAACCACAAGGGATTGCCCCTACCCTACACAAGGGCAATCCCTTGTGGTTGCCCTGTGAGGCTCAGAGGTTTAGACTTAAATTATTTTTCTGAAATACTATAGGTTTTTACCAATCATGGGATTACTACTATACTAAGCACCGTCAATAAACACAAACCAGTCATTCAGAACCAAACTACTAAAACAATTATGCTTCCTATAGAACAATTTACATCCCTAAGCGATGCCGAATGTGAACCGCGCATCATTGCCGCTAAAGCTGCACTTGGCAAACGTTTAGTTATTCTTGGACATCATTATCAACGTGATGATGTCTTTAAACATGCTGATTATACAGGAGATTCCTTAAAACTATCCCGTCAAGCTGCTCAATCAGGGGCAGAATATATAGTTTTTTGCGGCGTACACTTTATGGCAGAAGTCGCCGATATATTATCAAAACCCGAACAAATTGCAATTTTACCAGATTTAACCGCAGGCTGTTCAATGGCGGATATGGCGAACTTGAAAAAAGTTGAACGTGCATGGCAGGAACTCTCAACAATTCTTAATCCTGATGAAGACATTACCCCCATTACTTATATAAATTCTGATGCCAACTTAAAAGCCTTTTGTGGCAGCCACGGCGGTATAGTATGTACCTCTACTAATGCACGCTATGTTTTAGAATGGGCATTTAGCCAACGCGAAAAAGTATTATTTTTTCCAGATCAACATTTAGGACGTAATACTGGCTATAGAATGGGAATCCCATTAGAAGAAATGCTAGTCTGGGACTTTGATAAACCTAATGGCGGTTTAAGTGCAGAACAAATAAAATCTGCCAAAATGATACTATGGGATGGCTTTTGCTCAGTACATCAACAATTTATGCCTGAACATATTGATCATTTCCGTGCAATTTTTCCAGAGGGCAAAGTTATTTCACACCCAGAAGCTCCTTTTGAAGTTTGTCAAAAATCGGACGAAGTCGGTTCAACCGAATATATCATCAAAACTGTAAAAGACTCTCCAAAGGGCAGCACTTGGTTAATAGGTACAGAAATTAACTTAGTCAATCGCCTCAAGGAAGAAAGCAAATCTGAGGGCAAAGTTGTGCATTATATGGCACCAAAGGTTTGCCCCTGTTCAACTATGTATCGTATTGATTCACAACACTTATTATGGGCATTAGAGAATTTAGTAGCAGGTAAGATTGTCAATCAAATTAAAGTATTACCCGAAGTAGCTTCACAGGCGAAGCAAGCTTTGGAACGGATGTTTGAAGTATTATAGCGTTAACCGATTGCATAAAATACACCTAGAAAACCTGCCAGGTTTTAAAAACCTGGCAGGTTTGGAGCGTAAATGTGCTTAACTAACTGATGTTACGCACTCTCGTTC
>JALWYT010000063.1 GCA_026992705.1 Thiotrichaceae bacterium | reverse complement strand
TGCTAATAAGGCAATTAATAAACGATTTACTAATTGCTTCTGTCCTACTATTTTGGCTTCGATAAGACTACGAAGTTGGTTAAATTTAGTTTTCTGTGTCATTTTATTTATTTTCTATAAAATCTCGTCACGCATTATCCATTGTATAAATATAGCGACTTGTAATATGGAACAAAAAATCTACTATTCAAGCATTTTTATAAAATATTAATGGTAAATAGTAATGAGTATGCAAACACAGATTGAAAATAAATTGAAAACAGCTTTTCCTAATGCCACATTGATTGAAGTTATCAATGAAACACATATGCATAATGTGCCACCTGATTCAGAGTCACATTTTAAGGTTAGTATCGTTGCTGATGAATTTGAGGGGAAGATGTTAGTCGCAAGGCATCGGCAAATCAATACAATTCTTGCAGATGAACTTAAACAGATTCACGCTTTAGCGATACACACCATGACACCTGATGAATATTTTAAGAAAGCAGGGAAGGTTCCAGAATCACCGCCGTGTGAGGGGGGAAGCAAATAATAAAAATTTGAAAGTAGTCTATTTAGAGCCTTTGCTATATAAAGGCTCTATTTAACGTTATTTACCAATTATCAGCATAAACTTTAACATCAGCTTTACAAAATTCGCCTTCAATTAAACCTGTATTTTCTACAGGATCATCAAATTTCACATAAATAATCTGTAACTTTCTATTCATACAAATTTGTGAAATAGGACGGGCGAGTGTTCCACCATTACCTTGTACAACCCCACAAATAGAAACATCCGTTATTTTACTTTGCCGGAGTGTTGCAACTGGTACAACTTCAGTGTTATTAAACGGTGTTTCTACAGTCATAAATAAATGACCAACACTTTTATACTTTTGCACATAATGTATTTTTTCTCCATTTATACATTTTGCCACCCAACGCTCTGCTGCTATTATTGGAGTACTTAATAAAAATAAACTAATAAATACGATTATTCTATTCATAACGCCACCTTCATTACATTGCGATAGTGATCCTTTTAGGAAGCAGGTTAACACTTTAAAAACTTATTGTGCATACCTTTTAATAAAATCATATATTTAAGATATAATATAACATCTAATATACAGCAAACAATAGATGCATATAGCAAGTATTCTTAGTTTATACACTATTATTTTTAATGAGTTACTCATCATCTATCTCCCCATTGGAAAACTATTAATCCTAATAATATAAACAAAGTACCAAAAATAATATTGCTGCTAATAATTTCATTATCTAAATAAGCCCCTAAAAACAAGGCTGTTACGGGGGTTATCATGGTGATTAATGACACTTTGGAAGCTTCTAGATGGTGAATTAAATAATAGTACAGTGAGAATCCGATTAAAGAGCCAAAAATAGCAAGGTAAATAATCGACAAGCCTGCCCGTGTTGGGATGGTATCGGGTAAATGTCCATCAAAAATAAACCATGTTAGCAGCAAAAATGGAACAGACACCAATAAGCCGCCTGCTGTCATTGCTAAACCATGCTGTTTAGCATTGATTTTTTTAATCCACACAGCAGTAGAGGTTTGCCCTAATACGCCAATCAATACTAAACTAACGCCTAATACGGCATCATGAGTCATACTGCTTCCTTGCAAGAAGATAACTGCTAAACCGAATAAACCAGACAACAAGCCAATAACTCTAGCAGTGCTCAATGTTTCATTCAGGAAAATTTTTGCTAGCACTCCCGTAATCAAAGGCGACAAGCCAAACAATACTGAAATCCAGCCTGATGGAATATATCTTGCTCCCCAATAGCCAAATAACATAGCAAAATAAATCCCCACACCCGATGCAAAATAGGCTTGCTTTGCACGCGCAGACGTACTGTAAGAAATACGCAAGATAAATACTGCAGATACCGCGAGTAGGCAGCCTAAAATCATACGACTTGTTACCCCAAATAAAAAGCCAACATCATCACCACTCCACTTTATTGCTAATGGTGTCGTTGACCAAATCAAGACAACACCCAAAAAAGCCAAGGAAACAGACATGCTTTTCTCCTTTTTCAGTAATCTGAAAGCAAAAAAGCCACAGTTATTATACTGTAGCTTTTTTATAGATTAATTAAGTTGTTATAAATAAATTGTATATAAGCGACTATTTAAAACTTTCTTGCCAATTGCTCTGCTAAATGGTCATCAATATTTGGAAACATCTGCATAAATTGGAATTTTGTAATATTACTTAAACTATTATTCTCTAATCGTAATATTTCGATTTTTTTATCAACATCTTCTTCTTGCTGATAAAGCATTGCAACCATTTCATACGCATTCTTATAACCCGCTGTTTGAATATAATTCTTCGTTATTTGAA
>JALWYT010000062.1 GCA_026992705.1 Thiotrichaceae bacterium | reverse complement strand
ATACTATTGATGCTATTCGTAGAGTTATTTTTGTGGGGTAAATCTAACAAACAAAGTATTTCATTAAGATTAGGCAAGGGGGAAGCTATATTAAGTGATAAATAATCTATTATATCTATTTGTTTGCTAAAATCGGGAATCAATTTTATATTGTGTTTGAATAAGCGGTATTGAAGTAAAGCATATTCAAAGACTTGTCCATTCCATGCAATTTGTTGTTTACCTTGACTTAGACGTAGATATTCTTTTAATAATTGTGATTCATTCATTCTCTCCCCACTTAGTACGGTACTATCTAATTTACCATTTCGTTCTCGTACTAATGCTATAACTAAGACTTTCTGTAAATAGACAGGTAAATTGTCTGAGGCTGTTTTTTGTTGATGAAGATGTAGCATAGCCTTAGCCACACCAGCATCAGAAAGGTTTTGGATATTATGTAAACGTCGTCCTGTTTCTACGTCAGGAATTGCCTTAATCGCAATAGCAATAGCAATAGGTTTCATACACTTAAACTTAAGTAATTTATGTGACTAACGCAAGCATGGCTTGTTTATCAGTATCACTAAACTCTTCTTGGTTTTGGTTTTTCAATGTTGCTTTCAGCTCACGTGCCATAATTTGTGCAACCTCAACAAAGTCATTGATCGCCTCTACATCATCAATTTTACTTGGTAAGTTAAGAATTAAGGAGACTCCTGGCGTATTTTGCTCACGAATTTCATCAGGTTTGAGCGTCCAAGGTTCTACACCATTGGCAACAGTATAAACACTAACTTGCCCTCTATCAGTCATAGTAATGCGATGATATAAGCCCATATCCCCAAATTGTAACCCAATTTTTTCCATGATATTGATTAGTTTATTACCATTTAAGCCGTCTTCATTATTGGCGGCAATAAATAAAATAAGCTGTGTTTCTTGAATAGGCTTTGGACTCGCTTCAGATACCACCGATTTACTACCTGTATCATCTCTTACTGATGTAGCTAAACGGCCGTCCTCTTCACGAATGGCGTGAATTTTCGTATCTTGCTTTTTTACTTGTCCTGATTTTGCTGTACGACTCATATAATACAAGGCTCCGAGTACAGCAAAACCTAATAACATAATAATAATACTAACTGGATCCATTCCTTTATTTCCTATTTCTTGTATAACGACTTAGCGTAATAGGTAGTGAATCTGCTAAATAATTGATCATTTAGCAGATTCTATGCAAATTATGTTAAGTCATTACCTTCTTTCAAATCTATGTTTCTACTATCCGTGCCGCTGCTTCTAAATCAACTGAAACAAGGCGGGACACACCTGCTTCTCGCATGGTAACACCCACGAGATTTTCAGCAAGTTCCATTGTGACTTTATTATGAGTAATGAAGATAAATTGTACATATTCTGACATTTCTTTAACTAAATTAGTAAAACGCTCAACATTTGCCTCATCTAATGGGGCATCTACTTCATCTAGCATACAAAATGGAGCGGGGTTTAGCTCAAAAATTGCAAACACCATGGATACCGCCGTCAAGGCTTTTTCACCGCCCGACATAAGGTGAATACTGGAGATTTTTTTGCCCGGTGGTCTTGCCATAATCGCCACGCCCGTACTCAGCAAATCATCGCCCGTCATTTCCAGATAAGCTTCACCGCCACCGAATAATTTGGGGAACATGGTGCGAATGCGGTTGCTGACCTGTTCAAAGGTTTCCTTAAATCGGCTACGGGTTTCACGGTCAATTTTATTAATCGCTGCTTCTAGCGTTGCCAGTGCAGATTCCAAATCGGCATTTTGCTGTTCTAAATATTCCTGCCGCTGGGATTCTTCCTCATATTCCTCAATAGCGGCAAGGTTGATTGCCCCTAAGCGTTGAATGACCGCTTGGATTTTATCAATCTGCTGCTGATGCTGCTCAATACTAGCATCATTGGGGATTTCTTTGGCAAGTTCTTCTGCTTGATATTCCGTTTCTGCAAACTGTTCTAGCAACACCTCTTCTCGCCCTTTGATTTCTTGCCATTGTAATTTTAAATTTTCAATCGCTGTTCGCTTGGTTTCGATTTGATGCTCAGCAGATACCCGCTGTTGCTCTAATTGACGAATACGGTTATCAATTGTTTGCAGATAATCACGAGCTTGGGCGAGCTTATCCTCACTGACTTGGCGATTGGCTAAGGCGGTTTGTAATTGCTCTTCTAAATCTTCTTCAGGCTCATCTTGCTGCTGCATTTGCTCTAGCAATTCTTCTTGACGCTGTTGCAGGACTTCTAAGCGTTCATTTAAGCGGGCTAATTGCTCCTCACTTAATTGCTTTTGCGTTCGCAGTGATTCAATTTGCACACGGCTTTCATTAACCGCCTCCCGAAGCTGTTGGACTTGTTCACTCGCATGGTTGACTGCCTCTTGCAATCCATCACGACTTGCTTGCAGCTTTCCTTTTTCAATCGCAAATTGCTCCATCAAACTAACCGCTTGATTGCGTCGCTGGCGGGCTTGTTCGTGTTCATTTTGTTCTTGCTCAATGCGTTGCTGCAGCTCTTGCTGTTCCTGATTGATTTGCTCAACACGCAATTGAGCATTTTCAATTCGACTTTGCTGTGATTGATACGCCGCTTCTAGCTTGCTGTGCTGTTGGTGAGCTTGATTGTACGCTTGTTGGTACTCCTGCGTTTGCTGTTCTAAATGACTAATGCGTTGCTGTTGCTCATCAATCGCCTGTTCCGTTGCGTCGAGTTCTTTTACTAGTATTTCTAATTCTGCTTGTAATGTATCAATCTCTTGCTGACGGGCTAATACGCCATCATGATGCGATTCGCTACGGTTCAGCCGCAACCAATTTGCCCCTAGCCAGATGCCATCGCGGGTGATAATGGATTCACCTGTTTGCAAGCGAGGCTGTTGAGCCAAAGCTTCTGCGAGAGTTTCAGCACAATAAATTCCCGTGAGTAAAGATTTAACTGCCGCTGGTTGTTTAACTTTTTGGGCTAGGCTATTGTCGTCATCCAGCCCCTCATTTGCAGGCGTTGTGGCTAATGAAAATAGCTGCACAGAGCCTTTATTTAGACTCTCTAGCTGACTTGCTACGGCGGTAAAGTCGTCCACACAAATGGCTTCCAATTGTTGAGCTAATACCGTTTCTAAGGCTTTTTCCCAGCCTGATTCAATTTGTATGGTTTCTGCTAGGCGTTGAGCATCTGCCAATTGATTGCTTTCCAGCCATTTTGCGAGGCTTTTATCTTCCTTGCCTAAACCCGCTTGCTGTAAGGCTTCAAGCGAGGCTAAGCGACCTTTGATGGTTTGGATTTTTGAGCGTTGCACATCCAGTTTGTTTTTAAGGTGTTTTTGCTCCTCTTGCGTTTGTTGTAAAGCGTCTCGGCTATCTTCCTGTTGTTGCTGTAGCTCTTCTTTCTCTTCTGCTAGCATTTCACGCTGTTGGCTAATTTCTTCTAACTCTGCCAATAAACTATCAAGCTGATAAGCCCCCGCTTCGGATTGCAATCGCTCTAGCCGCTGTTGATTATGCTTAATATTTTGCTCCAACTGCTCCATGCGATTTTTTTCAATTTGAGCGGTTTGTGTGGGTTCTGCAGCTTTTTCTTGCAATTCTGTCCATTGCTCTTGCCAGTCTGAGCGGTTTTGTTCCGCTTCAAACAAGCGTTCATTTGCCATTTCTAGCTCTTGACTTTGTTCTTCTAATTGCGGCTCTAATTCGGCTAATTGCTCGATGGTGTCGTGTAGCTTTTCAGTATCTTCCTCCACATGCAACAAAGCTTCTTCTAGCTCCTGCTGGGCTTGTTGCAATTCGGCTTGTTGGCGTTGTTGTAGCTCTTGTTGATGCTGAATTTTTTGCTCTAAACGCGAAATCTCCGCCCCAATGCGATAATAATCGCCCTGCACCGTATTAAAATTATCGTTGGCTTTCTCTTGCTCTTGGCGTTGCTCTTCTAATTGACGCTCTAAGCCACGAAGCTCCGTTAAAGCGGCTTGATGTTCAGTCGCTTGATGATCTAATTCAGCATGACGCTGTTGCAAAGCGGTTTGCTGCTCTTGCAATTTTAATAAGATTAACTCTGCGGTGAGTTTGCGTTCTTCGGCTTTGTATTCTTTGAATTTAATCGCTGCTTGCGATTGCCGTTTGAGTCGAACTAATTGCTTGCTGACCTCTTCGCGTAAATCGGCTAATCGCTCAAGGCTTTCCCGCGTGTGTCGCATACGGTTTTCGGCTTCACGACGGCGTTCTTTATATTTAGAAATCCCTGCTGCTTCTTCTAAATAAACACGCAATTCTTCAGGTTTGGCTTCAATTAAGCGGGAAATCATGCCTTGCTCGATAATGGCATAACTACGAGGCCCTAAGCCTGTGCCAAGAAATATATCGGTAATATCACGACGACGACAACGTGAGCCATTGAGGAAGTATTTGGATTGCCCATCACGGCTAACTAATCGCTTGATTGATAATTCATCAAATTTTGCATATTCACCACCGAGCGATTTATCCGAATTATCAAAGACCAATTCCACTGAGGCTTGCCCAACAGGTTTACGGGAGGAGGAGCCATTGAAAATCACATCCTCCATTGATTGCCCACGCAAATGCTTTGCAGAACTTTCACCCATAACCCAGCGAACGGCATCAATCGTATTCGATTTACCGCAGCCATTAGGGCCAAGAATTCCTGTAAGATTACTTCGGAAATCGATACTTGTGGGGTCAACAAAGCTTTTAAAGCCTGCGAGTTTTATTTTGCTAAGACGCACCTGTGTGGGTTCCTTATTTTTTGTGTTTTTAGCGTTTTCCAAGGATTAATTAGACAATCGTGCAAGAATGGTATAAAAAGCCTGAAATTTCAATATTAGATGATAAGAGTGTATAGACTATGTCCACCCAACCCAGCAAAGAACTAGAAACATTTGAAAACCAACACCCCGAAAAAGACTATACCATTCGTATCCGAGTTCCTGAGTTTACTTGCCTCTGCCCCAAAACAGGGCAGCCTGATTTTGCCGAATTATTGTTTGAATATGTGCCTGATAAACTCTGCGTTGAATTAAAATCGCTCAAGCTTTATATGTGGTCATTCCGCGAGGAAGGGGCATTTCACGAAAAAGTCACCAACGACATTTTAGACGATCTTGTCAAAGCCATTCAGCCACGTTTTATGCGACTAACCGCTGATTTTAATGTACGCGGTGGTATTTATACCCAAGTGGTTGCGGAATATCACCAAGATAATTGGGAAGCTCCACAAAAAGTTGAATTGCCTTAAGCATGTTAGCAGCAGGTATTGATTTAGGCACATCAGGTTGCCGCTTGGTGATTATTAATCAGCAGGCGGATATTGTGCATGAATCTCGCCTGTTATATCCCAATAATATCACTCAAACGCCTGAACTCTGGTGGGATACTGTTTGCCATTTATTCGCAGAAACACCCGATGCTATCCGCCAGCAATTAGCATCCATCAGCATTGATGGCACATCAGGCAGCCTTTTACTGTGCGATGCCAATGGTCAGCCTACTAGCCCTGTTTTGATGTATAACGACACCCGAGCCACTGAAGAAGCCGCAATGATTGCAAAGCTAGCCCCCGAAAATAGCGGAGCACATGGAGCAGCGAGTAGTTTAGCAAAATTATTGTATTTAACTAACAAGGCAACCCACAAGCAGCATCAACACGCACTACACCAAGCCGATTGGATTGCTAATCGCTTATTAGAGCAATACGGATTAAGTGATGAAAATAATTGCTTAAAACTAGGCTATGATTCCGTCAAACAATCATGGGGGGATTGGATGGCAAAATTGCCATTTCCACAGCGGTTATTGCCTAAAGTTCAGCCTGTTGGTTCTTGCTTCGGCACAATTTCAGCAAAGCAGGCTCAAACCCTTAAATTGCCCAAAAACGTAAAAATTATCGCAGGCACGACGGACAGTATCGCAGCATTTATCGCCACAGGAGCTAAACAGCTTGGTGATGCCGTCACTTCTTTAGGCTCAACACTGGTTGTTAAGATTGTTTCAGATAAACCGATATTTGCTAAGGCAATGGGGGTTTATTCTCACCGTTTTGGAAAATATTGGTTAGTCGGTGGTGCATCTAATTCAGGCTGTGCCGTATTATTAAAATATTTCAATTTATTACAAATAAAAAAATTAACAAATCAGATTAACCCTAAAAAATTATTAAATTTAGGCTATTATCCATTATTAAAAATTGGTGAGCGTTTCCCTATTGCGGATACGAATAAAGCGGCTATTTTAGAACCACGTCCTGCTTCTAATGTTGCGTTTTTTCAAGCAATATTAGAAGGCATTGCCGATATTGAAACATTGGCATATCAAACGCTCGAACATTTAGGAGCACCTAAGCCCAATAATATATTAACCGTAGGCGGTGGAAGTATAAACCAAGCATGGCGATATATTCGAGAAAAAAAATTAAATTTAAAAATAAAAAATCCCTATTATTCAGAAGCCGCTTATGGCTCAACATTAATTGCATTAAAAGGACACTATAAATGATTTTTGAGTTACTAAAAGGTTTAACTTATGTCTTTAAAGGTTTTACCTTATTAGGCAGCAAAGGTATTCGCCCTTTTATTATCGTTCCCTTGTTAATTAATATCGTACTATTTTCAATCGCAATTTGGTTTATCAGCCATCAAATAGAGGCTGTGATGATACACTTGTTACCCAGTTGGTTATCATGGCTGGAGTGGGTTCTATGGCCAATTTTTGCTATTGTATTTTTCTTTATTGTATTCTATACATTCAGTATCGTAGCTAATATTATTGCTGCTCCATTTAATGCACTATTATCAGAGCGAATTGAAAATAAATTAAAAGGGTTACCGATACCAGAATTTCAAGGATATAAAAGCATACCTAAACTCATTGCAAAGACCTTTAAAAGCGAAGCACAAAAGCTTTTATATATGGCAAAGTGGTTTATTTTATTACTAATTGTTACAATTATTCCTGCAATCAATATAATATCACCTGCTGCTTGGATTATTTTTGGTTCTTGGCTTATTGCTATTGAATACCTAGATTATCCTATGGGTAATCATGAGCTATATTTTAAAGAAGAATTATTAATACTGAGAAAAAATAGACTCATTGCTCTTGGCTTTGGTTGGGGAATCGCGATATTAACATCCGTTCCATTTTTTAATTTTTTAGCCATGCCGATTGGTGTTTCAGGTGCAACGGCTTTATGGGTTGATAAATTGTCAGCCACTAATTAGATGAATATCACCACTTACACTGGTAAATATAGCTAAATTTATAAAAAGCCTATATTTTTAAATATATAGTAGTTTTTTAAGCTAAAATTAATTATATTGCGACAGTATAATATACACCTAACAATATTTTTTGTTAGATAACTAGAGGATACCTCTATTTGTTCTAAAACTTTAGAATTAATAGCGATGTCCTTCATCAATCACTAAATTTAGGAAAGAATTATGCCAATCTATTATTATGACGGTGAGCAAAAATCACCACCAAATTATGTTGGAGTTAGGGTCGCTGTTATGGTGAACTCTAAATTAAGACAAAAATGGTACACTTTCCGTCGAGCTGGCGGATTTATTCCTGAAGAGGAACAAGAAAAAATTAAAAAAGAAGCTCAAGAGTTAGAAAAAGAGTGGATGCTAGAAAAGAACTTGCATTATAGTATTCGTGTTCGTGAAGCTAAAGAAGAGCCTAGAAATTCCGCTTATGTCACGGGCGTTGCAGGCATTAAAATGCGATACGTCAAACAAACTAAAAAACGCTATAGCAAAGCAAAAAAGCCTGGTCGAAAAAAATTATTAAAATATGTCTTTTACACACCGTGTATCATTGTCAATAGTAGCTATAGAAAGAAAAAATTTATCAAACAATTCAATGTTCTCACTCGTGGTCATGATATGGCATGGTATGCTGCTGTAAAATATTTAGCCGAACAAAAAGAAATTGGTAATTTTGATCATTTATTGGCAAGAAAGCCTCCAGTTGAGCAATGGCGAATTATTCGTGATTGGCAGAACAAAAA
>JALWYT010000061.1 GCA_026992705.1 Thiotrichaceae bacterium | reverse complement strand
TGCTCAGTCACCGTATGAAATTGTACTTTACTTCGTTGTGTATTATTTGCAGATTCAGACATGCCTGAAATATACGTTATTTCCTATTATGTGGAAACATGAAAACAATTTTCTTGCAGGTTATAATGCACGCCATTGAAAATATGGAGGCAAAATGAAAGCAGAACTACAATTTTTTATGCTAAAAGATGATGAACGCGAATTTTTAGCATTTGCAGAACAGCATATTGACAACATTGAAAACCAAAACCATTTTGTCATTGGTGATTGTGAAGTGATTTTTACCCCCTCTGTATTAACAGGTGACACTTTATTCATGGGCAGTATTGTCATCAACTCTGGCGGTATTGATGATGGGCTGAAAGACCAAACGCGAGCCAATAACACCTATCGTCAATTAAGAAATTGGATAAAAAAGCGTTACTACAACCGCATGAGCACATGGACAGAAGGCGAAGAAGATAAATCATCGCGTACTCGAAACATCTGGCTGGGAACACATGCCAAAAAATGGGCTGAAGAAAATAAAAACGCAAAAATGAAACGATCAGAAACCAGCTCAATCTGCTTTGGCATTGCCCCCGAGCTCAAGGCTATTGGAAAAATCGAACCTTCTGATAAAAAATTCCGATTAAAACGAAGCACATTGTAAAATAAATAGTAATTTAAAGAATAACTAATATTTTTTTAAGAAAAATAAGAGGCAGCGGCTGTAAGTCCAGTCAGGATAGGTCATAAATGTAATCTATTATACTCCTGTATTATCAACACCGCTGTCTTTAGTAAAATCAATGGATACTAAGGTTATAAAATGGAATCTTTTTACCAGAAAAATAACTGAGGCTATGCCGAATAAACCCCCTTCGCGGCTCTCACCGCTTGACCTGTTTGAATATCTGCATGCATATCAGCAAGTACACCATCTAATGCCGCCAAACAATTAAGTACATTGGTCTCATTGCTTGCAAAACCCATTAAACCGATTCGCCAAATCTTGCCTGCCATTGAGCCTAAACCTGCACCAATTTCTAAGTTATAACGATTTAGTAAGATACGTCTTACCTCAGCCTCATCAATACCTTCTGGCACGGTGACAGCATTTAGCTGGGGTAAACGGTGTTCTTCATCAACAAAAAAGGATAAGCCCATCGCTTCAATCCCTGCTTTTAACGCATTATGATGATGAGCATGGCGTTGCCAAGAATTTTCTAGTCCCTCTTCTTGTAAAATAACTAATGCTTCATGAAAGCCATATAAAGCATTGACTGGTGCAGTATGATGATAAGAACGCTGGGCATTGTTGCCCCAGTAGCCCATCACTAAGTTCAAGTCTAAGAACCAGCTTTGTACTTTGGTTTTGCGATTTTGAATTTTATGTATAGCTCGTTCACTAAAACTCACAGGGGAAATACCTGGTGTACAAGAAAGGCATTTTTGCGTACCAGAATAAATTGCGTCAATTTCCCACTCATCAACTTTTAGCGGTGAACCCGCTAGTGAAGTCACTGCATCAACAATTGTTAAGCAGTCATATTCATGAGCTAATTTAACCAATGTTTCTGCATCAGAAATAGCACCTGTTGAGGTTTCCGCGTGGACAAATGCAACTACTGTCGCATCGGGATTTTCCTGCAAAGCAGCTTCTAGCTTAGTAGGGTCAACAGGCTTACCCCATTCTTCCTCAATCATAATAGGTGTTGCACTACAGCGTTCGACATTTTCTTTCATTCGCATACCAAAAATACCATTTTGGCAAACGATTACTTTTTCACCTGGCTCAATTAAGTTGACAAAACAGGTTTCCATACCTGCAGAACCTGGGGCAGAAACGGGCATTGTTAATTTATTTTTGGTTTGAAAAGCATATTGCAACAATGCTTTGGTTTCTTCCATCATTGCAACAAAAGCAGGATCAAGATGCCCAATCGTTGGACGTGACATGGCTTCTAAAATACGTGGGTTTACATCAGAGGGTCCAGGTCCCATTAGGGTTCTAACAGGTGGGTGAAAAGAACGAATAGACATATAACAATTCCTAATTAATACGCTAAAAATCTTGATGATTGTACGTAATCTTTACCACTGATAAAAGAGTCCATCTATTTATTAAGGTCGATCTGATCAACAGTAAATTGGTTTTACTGGATATGACATGACCATCACTGAGTAATACTGACTTAATATAATTGAGTTTTACTGAACCAATACGAAAGGCTTCGCAAGCACATCGTAAAACGTGGCAAAATGCTTTAATTAATATAATGTAAATATATGTTAATATAAACTATAATAATCGATAAATAACACTCAGAAGTTGTGTCTCATATAATCATATCTCAACTATTAAAAAATGAAAAAAATAATAAAAAATATAAATGATGTTTCCAACTACTTAGGTAGTGAAGCAGAACAATCAATTATGCGATTTATTATTGCAGCAGGAACGTTGATTTATTTACTCTTATGGGTACACCCACAAAACCTTACTGGTGCTAACTATGCATTATATACTGTCATTACTTATACGATCATATCATTATTAATCTACATCTCTGTCAGACTCTCTCCTACACCAACTAACATTCGACTCATATTTTCTATTTTAATTGATGTCGCCACACTGAGTATTTTTATGGCAATAGGGGGAGAATGGGTATTAGGAATGAGTTGGATATACCTCATTATCATTATTGGTAATGGCTTTCGTTTTGGTAGTCTTTATTTAAAAATCTCCTTTATATTAAGTTTAATGGGCTTTACAACCGCTTGCATATTTAATAATTATTGGATCAGTCATCCAATCAATATTACTGGTGTCTATTTATCTATTTTAGTGCTTACTTTTTATGTCAATATGCTACTGACTCGGTTAACTGATGCAGTCGCAACTGCTAATGAATCAGTCAAAGCAAAGAGTTTATTTTTAGCTAATATGAGTCATGAAATTCGCACACCAATGAATGGCATATTGGGTATGCTAGAACTTTCTTTAAATGAACCACTACCTAAACCTCTATATAAACGTCTAAAAATTGCCCAAAGCTCTGCTGATGCTTTATTAGTATTAATCAATGACATCTTAGATTTATCTAAAATAGAAGCAGGAAAAATTACTTTTGAAAATATTGATTTTGACGCTAAAGAATTATTAGATGATATTATCTCACTATTACAACAACGAGCTATTGATAAAAAAATCAGCCTAAGCGGTAACTTTACTTCAGATATTGGTCGTCATGTCAGAGGAGATCCGACCCGGATTCGCCAATCTATTATTAACCTTGTTGGCAATGCTTTAAAATTTACACAAAAAGGTGGAGTAGGCGTTTATATTTCACTAAAAAAACAAGATGATACTGTTTTATTTCAATGTAAAGTATGTGACTCAGGAATTGGTATTCCTGAACATGCCTTAGAACATATTTTTGATACTTTCACTCAAGCAGATGCATCTACTACACGAAACTTTGGTGGTACAGGTTTAGGTTTAGCATTGACAAAACGACTTATCACTGAAATGGGTGGAAAAATATCAGTAAACTCTAAATTGGGTAAAGGTAGTATCTTTTCATTTGATATTCCTTTAGAAATAGGAACTCAACATGCTACTCCTACTTCATCAGAATCACTACATTTAAAACAGACAATAACCCAAGAAAATAGCCAAACAAACAAAACCACTACAACTGAAGCAATAATAGATATAGATAGTAAAGTAAAAATATTACTTGCAGAAGACAATCCCGTTAATCAAATTGTTATAAAACAAATGTTAGACAGCCTAGATTGTGATGTTACAATCGCCTCAAATGGTCAATTATTAGTTGATATTATAGAAAAGAACCCTGACCATGGCTTTGCTTTAATATTTATGGATTGCCAAATGCCTGTTATGGATGGCTATGCAGCAACTGAATATCTACAATCATTCTGGCAAAACCAACACCCTGAGTCACGTATTCCTATTATTGCTTTAACAGCTAATGCGATGTCAACTGATCGACAAAAATGTATTAACTCGGGTATGGATGACTACTTAGCAAAACCCGTACATATGGATGATCTAGCTGATATTATTGATAAATGGTTAGAACAAGAAGCTATACGTGCAGAGCTTGCAGCAGCTTAAATATTGTTTGATAATAAATATAAATACTTCAACCCACCTAATTGTTGCATTTGTTTTTTTATCCAGCGTTGCTTCTTTCGCATTCTTTGAGAAGGGCGTTCAATACGATAAACACTCGGGGCAGGTAAAGCTGCTGCTAATAGTGCCGCTTGAGAATTATTTAAATGGCAAGATTTACGCTTTAATAAATGCTGACAGGCTGACCAAACACCATAATCTTGTTGACCAAATTGAGCAATATTCAAATACACCTCTAAAATTCGTTGTTTTGACCATAGCGTCTCCATCAATACTGCAATACTTGCTTCCAGAGCTTTGCGAAAATAACTACGATCACTCCATAAAAATAGATTTTTAACCACTTGCTGTGTAATCGTACTCGCACCACGACGTCTTTTACCTGATGTTGACCAAGCTATTTTTATTGCATGAAAATCTAACCCATAATGTTGCGGAAACCGCTGATCTTCTGCAGCAATTACAGCCAATGCTGCTGTTTTTGGTAAATTATCCCAAGTCACCCACTGATAACGCACAAATAAATCTTTATCACCTTGCCACCAAGCGATGATATTGTGTTGCATCATAAAGGATGAAGTTGGTATAGGAGCCCAACGGAAAATAAGCAACAATAATGTGACAACAAAAAAATAAATCATCATCACATTGAATATATATTTTATTATTTTTTTAAACCAATAGTTTAATTTCATTTAATTACTATGTTAAATACAATATTTATGGATTAACTGACAGATTAAGCAAGATATTTTTTATCCCAGTCAGTGTTAATAGGGCAAAAAAATCTACTACTATTGGACTATTGGTGATAGTATACTGCTTATCAACAAAACGTCAGGCTTAGTATCCGTTGGCATATCTAATATTAATATTTGGTTTTTTATACATTTATTACGAGTAGGATAAGGACTAAGGTATTAAAAACAATATCAATTAAAACTCATCTAATAACATTAATACACCTGTATGATAAATTAGTTCTTGTGTTCTAATATCACCAAATTTTATTTTCAGTGTTTTTACTAACTTTTCAGCATAAGCAGATGTAATATGCTGGATATTTTTCATCGGAGCTCCAGAAACAAGATGACGAATAACGTACTTTTCTTTTTCGGTAAGACGATTTAAAACACTTGATAAAAAATAATGGTGCATTCTCGATGTAGTCATTACATGTTTATGAAAAGCCTGTGTACAAATAATTAATGATTGATAATTTTCTTTTAGTAATTTGGTATATCGACCATTTTTTTCTTTACACCATACACTTGCAGCAGCAATACCATAAGCATTATTCATCAATGGAATAGTAATACCATTTTGTACCCCATAATCATCTCTAGCAACTGTAATCACATGTTTCTCTGCTTGGCTTAATTGCCCTTGCCTCTCAACTTTCCACCAATCCATTACTTTATTTTCACCTTTACGTAAACGATTGACAGTAAAGTCATCTTGTTCAAAGTTTGCTTCTTGATAATGTTGTAAAAACTTTGAATCACGTTCCTCTGACACTTTAAAAACAGATCGTACAGATAATCCTGACTTAATATAAAGTATAGGTGCAATACCATAGCCAGCCCCATAAAAACCTAAATTTTCAACCTGCCTCTCATAAACCTTAAATGCTTCATCAATCGTTTTGGTAGCAAACATATCAAAAAAATATTGATACGGATGAGGCTGTATTTCCCTGCCCATTCCATATTTGTTAAATTCAATCATCACACACTGCCTCCTTACCCTCTAACCATCTTCTATAACTCCCCCTTTATTTATCCTAATATGCCAATAAACTTAAACTAGCGATGCTTAAGTCATTACTAATTAATTTATTTTTAGCCATTACATAAATTCTACTGCTGTTAAAATATTACAATTCTGACAATGCCAAGTTGAATAGTTTCATCTACTTCACTTCCTTACATATCTTGAAAAGATTGCCGTATTTCGACATCTTTTTCAAATAACTACACCTGCAAAAACAAGCCCACAAAATATTCCTTTTTCTTAGGCATATCATAGACGGGGTAGCCCGTTTGTTGTTCGATTTGTTGTAGGGTGTTTTGTTTGGCGGCTTCGCTTTCTGTGGCGAGGACGAACCACATATTCATTGCGTGTTCGCGTTGGTAGTTGTGGGCGACTTCTGGGAAGCGGTTGACTTGTTCGGCTACGCGGTCGAATTCGGCTGGGGGGATTTTCATGGCACAGAGTGATAAGGCTCCGCCTAGATTTTCGGCGTGATATAAGGGACCGAAGCGGGTTAGGATGCCGTTTTCTCGTAATGTTTTTATACGTTCGATTAGCTCTTGCTCGCTGATATTGAGTTGTTCGGCGGCTTTGCGAAAGGGATGATCGCAGATGGGGAAGCCGTATTGCAGTTGGTTGATAATATTTCGGTCAGTTTTATCGAGCGAGATTTCCATAGGTGGCGACCTTTGATTGTTTGCTAATAATGTCTGATTTAGCATAACTATAACAAGCTCCACGCTGTTTGAAACGTCGTTTTGAAAACAAAGTCGCACGGGGAATATCTTGCAAGCCATAATCGCTAACAATACGCTGTACGCAAGCTTCTACACTGGGTTTATCTTTGCCGTGAATCATGGTGAAAAGGTTATATCGCCAGTGCGGTAGATGGCGTGGGCGTTGGTAGCAGAGTGTGATGCAGTCAACTTGACTAAGCTGTGTGCCAATCTTATCTATCTGTTCATCAGGAATATCCCAAACCAGCATGGCATTGGCTCGATAACCGAGTTCACGATGGCGAACGACAACCCCCATGCGGCGAATTGTGCCTGCGGTGAGCATAATATCAATACGTCGCAGCACTTCTTGTTCGGTTGTGCCAATCGTATCAGCAACGGCTTGGTAGGGCTTATCCACTAAGGGCAAGCCTGATTGGATTTCAGCCAGTAATCGCTGCTGCAATTCATCGTGATGCTGAATGCTGTATTGCACGCTGTGATGATGAGCGTGGTGTTTGCTGATATTGGCGTGTTTTGTCGCATCATCCAGCGGCATCGTGAAGCCAAGATCAATATAATATTCCTTGAGCAAAGGGAGTCGCATAATATCAATGCCGATTTGTTGCTCCATCTGCTGTAAGGTGTTTTCAAGATGCTGTGCATCGGGGGCGGTGGCGACAAACCAGAGATTGTAAGCGTGTTCTCGCTCGTAGTTATGATTGACTTCGGGATATTGGTTGATGATTTCCGCAATCGTTTCAAGTTGAGAGCTGGGAGCTTTGAGTGCAGCAAGTGTGCTAACGCCTATGGTATTGGGGCGAAAGACAGGACCAATACGGGTGATTTTGCCTGCATTTTTCAGTATTTTAAACGTGTGTAAAATGCTTGCTGTATCGCTATTAACTTCCTTGGCGATTTGGGCAAAAGGTTGCGAAGTCAGTGGAAAGTCACGCTGATAATGGTTGAGTAAATTGCGTTCTAAGCTGTGCATGACTGTTCCTCGTTATAATCCTGTTTTGTGAGCCCGTGCAGTAAAGAATATTCCGCTCGGTTTTTTGGCAGGTAGCTTGGTAATTTGTGCAAAGCTTTCGGTATCAAATACCAAAACCTCATTTTCATCTCGCACTGAAACCCATACCCGTTCCCCGCGTGGCGTGAACTCCATGTGCAAAATACCTTTGCCCAGCGTCATTGTTTTAACCACTTCCAATGTTTCGGTATCAATCACTTGCAAGGTATCATTGTTCGGGAAGGCAAAATTGACCCAGACTTGTCGCCCATCGGGACGTGCAATAACGAATACAGGCTGACCGTGTACCTTTATATGCTTTTTGATTGACCAATCACGGTGGTTGGCGACTAAAACTTCATGATGTCCCACCGCAGGGAATAGGGCTTGTTCGCCTGCAATTGCCCAGCCTTCAAGGTGTGGCATTTTGTAAAC
>JALWYT010000060.1 GCA_026992705.1 Thiotrichaceae bacterium | reverse complement strand
CCCTTAGGGTTTACAAAAAATATCTTAAATAATTTTCTGAATAACCCTAAACAATTGCAGGGAATGCAAAATGAAAAAAATACTTAAAAATATATTGCTTTATAGCTCTATTATTATTGGTCTTTTAAGTGTACAGGCTCAAGCAGCTTCTAATTATGTAAATAATGTGGAACAACATAATTTAGATACATTTGTTGCTTATTTGTCTCACTGGCTACCTTCAATAAGAAAGCATCAAAGTAATGGTAATATATCGACAAAAGCTATTATGTATGCTTCCCCATCTCATTCTTCTATTACTTTGAAAAAAATAGCAGGGACTAGTGGTATGTTTCGTCGTGTAGTCAATGCCCCTAGTGCGGGAGGACGACTTAATCCTACAAAAAAGCTTAAAACAAATACAAGTAAAGCTAAAATGAAACTTGAAGTAAGTGTTCCATCAGGTATGGGACTACGCTCAAAAGATTTTAAATGGATCATTCATTCTATTAATAAAAAAGTTAGTACACGTAAAACGGGACAAGCTATATCAGTTCTATTACCAGCAGGAAAGTATAATGTGCGTTTGACCGTTGGTAGTATAATTGTTAACCGCACTGTAGTATTGGACGATCAGGGTAAAACGGTTACATTTCCAATAAAGTCGGGTAATTTAAAAGCATCTGTTGGTTTTGCAGGTGGTGGTACCGTAAAAGCAAAGTGGGATATTTATAAGCTAAGTGGTAATTCGCGTGGTAAAAAAGTATATAGTATTCGCTCTGCTAGCCAAATTAAGCGTGCTTTAGCTCCAGGTAAATATGAAATTGTTGCAACGGTTGGGCGTGTTGTTAAAAAAAAGGTTATTAATATTGTTGCTGGAAAAACAAAGGTTGCATCAATGAAGTTAACAGGAGCTAAGGTAAAGTTACTTGCTACAAAAACAGATAAAAAAACTCCACTGTTGAAACGAACAAAGTGGGTTATTAAAAGTGCAGCAACGAATAAAGTTGTATTAACTAAAAATCGTCATAGTGCGACAGTTACCTTACCTCCTGGTAAATATATTGCCTTTGCGACTACAGATACGGGTGTTGAACGCCATAAAAATTTCGTAGTCAGACCAGGGCGTACCAGTACTATCCGTTTAGCCATGGAATAATATTTTTTTAAAGTTAGAAGTATATCTAAAAAATACAATGCTCGTAGCTAGTATAAATACGTTAACTACAAAAACTGTGTCATTGATTACTTTTCTCTGATTATCATACAGTTTGAGTTGACTTAATCAGATAATCAGAGTAGTTTTGATTCTCGTGATATCAAGTTCTTTACCAATTAGTACTAACTGCGTTTTGCGTTCTTCATCTATCTTCCATAAGCGATCAAAGTAACTATCAATTCGACTTCCTACGGCTTGTATCACTTGCCGCATAGGTTTATTAGGGATTGCTGCAAAGCCTTTGATGCGATAAATCGTATGCTCATTAATAATTGCTTTAAGTTTGCTGATTAATTCATTGTTATTTATTTCTCCGAGTTCTAAAATCAATGACTCAAAATCATCATGAGCATGTTTATGGCGATGCCCATGAGCATGGTGATTATCATGATGTGAATAGAAAGACTCGATATGGTCTTCACTGGCAGCCTGTAAGCCTGTAATTAATTCAGGTGAAATTTCACCATTAGCAATGGGAATAATTTTTATAGAATTAGCAATCTTAGTACGAATCATATCTTCAACTGCCTTTTGTTGTTCTACATCAATGAGGTCGGTTTTGCTAAGAATAACTAAATCAGCTGCTCCAAGTTGATCTTCAAAAAGTTCATGTAAGCTAGGATCGTGATCTAAATTTTCATCAGCAAGACGTTGCTTAGTGATAGCATCAGGGTTGTGTGCAAATTGACCTAAGGTAGTAGCGGGAGCATCAACAACAGTGATTACCGCATCAACAGTAAAGTGATTTTTTACTTCCGGCCAATTAAAGGCTTGCACTAACGGCTTTGGCAAGGCTAGCCCGGATGTTTCAATCAATACATGGTCAATTTCATTTTTACGCTCAACCAATTGCTTCATTACAGGTAAAAACTCTTCTTCAACGGTACAGCAGATACAACCATTAGCTAATTCATAAATGCCATCGTCTAATTTCTGTAATTTATTATCTTCACAACCTTCTACTGGACAATGTCGTAGCAAATTGGCATCAATATCCATTTCACCAAATTCATTGACAATAATAGCAATGCGTTTGCCATTAGCTTTTTTAATAATATTCGAGAGTAATGTTGTTTTGCCACTACCAAGAAAGCCAGTAATAACAGTAGCAGGAATTTTATTTAATTGCATAATAATGGATTATAAGCTTGTTTGAAAAAGAGGAATTATGACTCACTTATGGGA
>JALWYT010000059.1 GCA_026992705.1 Thiotrichaceae bacterium | reverse complement strand
ACTTTATATCAAGGGCTGTTGATTTAGTTTAGTTACAAGCTTACATTAAAGAATGGCTAACTCGCCCAAATCCTGCGAGATGCTTATTCCAGAATTTATCTTCAACTTTTGTAATTTCTACTGTTTTTCCTTTACGTGGGGCATGGATAAATTTACCGTTACCTAAATAAATACCAACATGAGTAATTCCGCGCCGTTTTCCTGTATTTTTGAAAAACACTAAATCACCCTTACGAGCTTGATTAGTTGGTATCCTTTTTGTTGAAGCATATTGTTGAGAAGCTGTACGAGGCAAGGTTAGTTTATTCACTTTATAGGAATATTGCACTAAGCCACTGCAATCGAAACCAGAAGAAGGTTTTGTTCCTCCCCAAACATAGGGAATATTAAGTTGCTTTTGTGCGACCCAAGCAGCACGCTCCGCTTTAGTTACTTTCCGTATAGGAGCTTTAGGTGATTTTTTTATCGTCTTTATTGATGCTTTTTTGAGTTGCAAATTATTTTTATGAATCTGTTTATTAATCTGTTTAACTTTCTGTATATTTTGAGGCTGACCCTCTTTTGTTTGTATAGTACTACCACAACCCGTTAAAAAAAGCGTAGATAACGATAGTACTCCCAAACCAATACATTTTGTATTAATCAAATTAATCATATGAATAAAACCTTTGGTATAAATTGAAACATAAAAAGTAAAAAATGCTTTACTTTTCAACCCATATTATTGTTGTAATGTACTTAAACCATCCATGCTATAATGTGTTAAAAAAATACAATCTGTCTTTGTTCTATGCAATAGATCTGTTTATTATTTAAACATAAAATGTTATATTTTGTTACAAATATGTTTCTAAAATACATATTGTTGTATTTTAGAAACACAAATATAATCAAACACTTATATTTTGATATTCACAAAAGAAAAGTCTAATTAAACAGTATTTAATAGAAAATCATTTTTATCAATTTAAATTAAAATAAAGAAAACATTATTAATAACCGACAAATGGTTTAATATACCCGAGAAATAAATACTTAATCCAAAACTTTAATCACCCCAGGTGGATGAGAAATATAAAAACGAGCACCACAACTAGGACATGTCACTTCACTACTAATCTTCACCTCTTGTTTTAGCTCATACATAATCAACTGAGCATCTGCTTTACTAATCCCTAATTCTTTTCGCTTTTGATTAAGCTTTCGTATTTCTGATAGCTTGATTTCTCCTTTATTCAAGAATTTAGCGACATAATAGCGGTACATATCACGCCGGCGGTGTAACTCTGTTGAGAAACCTGAAGCAAGTACACCAGCAGGTAATGCCGCCATTGTAATACCCAGAATTGCAATTAAACCGCCAAAAAATTTTCCCATCCCAGTAACGGGAACGACATCACCATAACCAATGGTTGTGAGCGTGACTGTTGCCCACCACAGTGCTTTAGGAATACTGCCAAAATTATCAGGCTGTATATCACCTTCAACCAAATAAATTCCCGTTGCAGCCAGTACAATCATAATACCGAGAATAAAAAAGGTCGAAAAGATAGTTCCAAGTTCTCGTCGTAAAACCACTATAAGCAATGTCATTGAGTGCGAATAACGAGTAATCTTAAAGCCTCGAATTAAGCGAGCCATCTTTAGCATTAATAAACTATCGCTAAAGAAGAATCCTAACAGCATTGGCATAATCGCCAACAAATCAACGACTGCCATTGGTGTCATCATATAACGAAGTCGCTGTTTCAAAGCTGAATCATGCTGGAATTTGGGGTTTTCAGATACCACCCACAATCGCAACAAATACTCCATAGAAAATACAAATAAGGTAATATATTCAAATAGCAATAATGCGGTATAGTAATCATGTACAATTGTTTTTTCCGATTCGATAATGACAACCACTACATTTGCAATAATCAGGAAAATTAATATTGCGTTGATAATTTTCCCAAAAAAACCACCATCCTGCTCTTCAAGGATGCTATAAACGTAACGTCGAAAAGTCTGCATTAGAACTGCCCTGAAAGTAACACCCATAAACTGTAGCACAGAGACCTATGCACAAAATAGACCATCAGAAAAAACAAATGATTTCACGCACACTCAAAAGCTGGAAATCTCACGCTAGCTACTGGCTCAGTTTGGCAATTATTATTGGGCTATTATCAGGCTTATTACTAATCGCTCAGGCTTGGTTGCTCAGTCATATTATCAATGCCGTTGTTTTTCAATCTGCCGATTTAGCCAGTCAACTGCCTTGGCTGCTGAGTATGCTAGCGATTTTTTTGATACGAGCCATACTCGGCTGGGCAACGGAGCAAGCAGGCTTTCATGCCGCAATACGGGTAAAACTGAGTTTACGCAAACAACTTTATCGACATATTCAG
>JALWYT010000058.1 GCA_026992705.1 Thiotrichaceae bacterium | reverse complement strand
GTTGTATCCCGTAGTATTTAAAGATATTAATGATATTGACCATACCATTAATATTAGCCCAAATATAAAATAATACTTTGGTTTATATAACCAAATCCACCAATATTTATATCGTTGTGTTAATATTACACCAGTTAGTCCTGCAATATAACCAAATAGTGCTCCAATAATAGTATCAAAAGGCCAATGAGCACCTACAGCTATACGTGACAGGGCAATGATACTAGCTAAACATAAACCAAGTAATAGGTACAAATAATGTATTTTCTTAAATGGCAATAAGAGCAAACTACCCATTATCGCAGTAATAATTGCAAACGCAGTAAGAGTATGACCTGAAGGTAAACTATTATGAGCGGTCAATGTATCACCAATAATATTAAAGAGTCTATGATCTAGGACGGCAGCAGGTCGTGGAATAGCTGCTAAATATTTACCTCCAATTGATAAAAATGTTGCAACAGGAATAGCTGCAAACATAGATGCCCATGCTTGAGGTCGCCAAATAATTAAAAATGATACAAGAGGAAAAAAGATTAACGCATCACCAAGCTGGGTTATATTGATCCAAAAATATGATAAAGAGGATAAATATTGATTTATATTGATAAATAAAGAGATTTGATTAACCCAATAACTAGAGCGATCCGGTGAGTTGTTTAGTATAATAAAAAATATTGTACTGAATAATAAAATAATACTAGGAAAACTAATCAATATAATAATTTGCTTATTACTCCAAGTATCTTTTTGTTGAGTGTTATAAGTAATTGTCATTATATGTCTTGGTTATATTTTTATAAAATATGATTCATATTTAAATTTTGAGTAAAAGTGTACCTTATTGCCTGATAAAAGGCTAATTAGTTATGTGAGTATTCGCTATTTCTTCTTTCCTTTCGAGATTGGGTTTTTTAGTGAATTCAGGTAATAATAACAGTGATAGTTAATAATCGAGATCGTTAATCTATGAAAATCCACCATAAATTCCGAGCTTTACTTGCAATTGGAGTCTTGTTTATCGCTATAGTTTTTTTACTGTTTGTGTTTTTTGCAACACAGACAGCATTAGACTTATGGGATCGGTTACAGCAGTTGTCTGACTGGCTGTTTTACTCTTATATAAGTTTGATTGCAGTGTTTGCTTTATTTACGCTGTGGTTGACTGTGCGTTTATTAATGCCAACCAAATTTCACAAAAGTAAGCATAAAAAACTATCTGAGGAAAATTTACTTAAAGAGTTAGAAACCGCAGAGGCAAAGGGCGTGGATACTGATGCCATTCGACAGGAGATTCAAACATTAACCGAGCGACGTGATGCGGGGCAAGTTTATGTCAGCTTTTTTGGTGATGTGAGTACAGGCAAATCTTCAATCATCAAGGCTTTAATTCCTGATGCCAGTATCGAAACCAATGTGCGTGGCGGTTCGACGCAGGAGATTGCAGAATACACTTGGCAAAGCCCCTCGGGTGATCAATTGATCTTAATCGATTTACCCGGGCGAAGCGAGGCAGCAGGCTCATTGGATGAGATTGTCCATGATGAAGCGGTACGTTCACAGGTAGTTATTTATGTTACCGACTCTGATATTACTCGTAATCAATACGAGGATATTCAATCGCTATTACAATATGGCAAACCAGTAATTGTGGCAGTGAATAAGGTAGATCGTTATAGCAAAGAAGAACGCGAAGCCTTGCGTGAGCATTTACAGCAAAAATTTTCTAAGCAGAATATTCGCTTGGCGTTGATTAGTTCAGGAGGTGAGGAAGAAGTCATCAAAATTTATTATGATGGGCGAGAAGAAAAGGTACTGCGGGCAAGAAACCCAGAGATAAAAGAACTAGCTGATGCCTTGCAAACTGAGATAGATTCACAGTTTGAAACCTTAAATCAACTGCGTGATGCTAGTGTATTTGTACTGGTTAAGCAAAAGTTAGATCAGGCTAAACAGGCGTATCGATATGAGCAAGGGCAGAATATTGTTAAAAACTCAACCCGAAAAGCGGTATTTGGAGCGATGGCTGCAATTAGCCCTGGAACAGATTTACTCATTCAAGGGGTTATTGGTTCGCTTATGGTCAAAGATATTTGCAAACTTTATGAAGTTCCTGTACGACAATTGGACATTGATAAATTTTTAGACTTTAGCCAAGGGCAATTAAAACACAGTGTACCATTAATTTTGGCGGTGGCTGGCAATGGGCTAAAGGCATTCCCTGGGGTTGGAACATTAGCAGGCGGGCTAGTCCATGCAGTATCATATGGCATTATTTTTAATGCCTTGGGGAATGCAGTATTAAAAACATTAGAACAACGGGGCAGCTTACAGCCTGCACCTGCGGCATTAACATTTAAGGAGTTACTGGGTGAAAATCTGGAATCAAATGCAAAACTATTTGCCCGATTGGTTCTCGAAAGAGAAGTTAAATCAAAGGAAAAATAGTTCAGCGGAACAACAATCGGATACACCACAGCTTACACACTTGGAATTAGCTAGAGATAGCCTGAAGCAATTGTTAGAGGATAACCGAGTTCCTGATAGTATTCGCAATAGCCTCAAAGATGACTATAATCAACTGCAAATTATGTTGGATAAGCTAGAACAAGGGCATATTCATATTGCTGTATTTGGGCGGGTTAGCGTGGGTAAATCCTCATTATTAAATGCCTTGCTGGATAAAAAATGCTTTGGGGTTAGCCTGTTTCATGGTGAAACCAAAAAAACCGGCATGTCGCAATGGGATGAATATGCGGACGGCAATATTTATTTGATTGACACCCCCGGCATCAACGAAATTGATGGCGAAGAACGTGAACGTATGGCTCATGAAGTCGCTAACCGTGTGGATTTATTGCTATTTGTAGTCGATAGTGATTTAACTGATGTTGAGCTACAAGCTCTAAAAACAGTATCTAAAATGCAGCGTCCGATTTTGCTTGTTGTTAATAAAGCAGACCAGTACAGTGACCAAGAAATCTTAGAACTTCGCACAATTTTACGTGAACGTACCAAAGGCATTATTGCCCCTGAAAATATCGTATTCGCGGCGGCACAACCAACAAAGCAGACTGTAATTTATGTTGATGAAAACGGCAATGAACAAGAAAGTGTACGACAACGCCCTGTTGATGTTATCAATGTAAAATCTCGCCTATGGGATATTCTAGAAGCTGAGGGACAAACATTATCTGCTCTTAATGCCAGTTTATTTGCGGGCAATCTAAGTGCTGAAGTTGGGCAACGTATCCTTGCAACTCGTCAAGAAATCGGTAAAAAAACTATCCATTATTACTGTTTAGGTAAAGGTTTAGCAGTTGCTCTTAATCCCATTCCTGTTGTCGATTTGCTTGCTGCTGCAGCTATTGATGTTACAATGATTTTACATTTATCCAAAATATATGGCTTACCCATGTCACGCTTTGAAGCAGGTGAGCTCATCAAAACCATTATCTCCCAACTCATTCTGTTAATGGGAACAACATGGGCAACTCACTTGGTTTCATCCGTATTAAAACTTGGTTCGGGGGGGGTATCCACTGCACTTACTGCAACGACTCAAGGGGCAATTTCATGGTACAGTACCCTAGTTGTTGGCAAAGTTGCTGAAGCATGGCTTTCTAACGGCAAATCATGGGGTGATGCAGGTCCTAAGCTTGTTGTTCAAGAAATTTTAGATAATTTAGATCGCAACTCTGTATTAGCCGAGGCCAAGCAGGAAATTATGGGATATTTAAGAAAGTAAGTTTTATTGATAAGTGAATGAAAAGTGAAAATGGATAATCAAATAACAATCGCATAAGTTACACTCTATGAAACACATATATATCCTTATCCCTAAATTATTATCACCACTTGCACTGTGGCAAAAAGACTTTGGCTTTCAACCTGAAAGTACCGTGCTATCACAATTACTTGCATTTAGTAAGCGACAAAAAACACAAACCCGATGCCTAGCCAGTACATTATTCAAACAGCTTAATTTTCCAGACAATACTGAGTTACCCATTGCATACTATCGTTATCTGCTTGACTTTGGACAAGCCCCTGATGGTCCTATTATGTGTGCTGATCCTGTTAACTTACAAGCAGGTATTGATGAGATCATACTTAATCCTGAACCCGTTACTGATTTATCAAAAACTGATATAGACATGCTATTTCAAGCCTTAAATCAACACTTTGCTCAAGATAATTGGGAATTTATTGTATCGGAAACAGGCAATGGTTACTTAAAATATCAATTTACAGAACATATTCAAACTTCAACATTGCAAGAAGTCTGTGGTAAAAGCATCTTTCAATACCTCCCTAAATCATCCAATTTAAATTGGCATGTACTACAAAATGAAATTCAAATGCTCTTGCATATCAATCCACTCAACCAAAACCGAGAGCTTGCAGGACGACTTCCTATTAATAGCTTATGGTTTTGGGGGGCAGGAAAAAAACATAATGTTCAACATTCAGTTGAAATGATTTATAGTAATGAAAGTCTAGCAAAAATCACAGCCGTTGCTGCTAATATTCCTCAGCAAACACTCGATAAACTACCTAAACAATTAGTTAGCCATAAAAAACAAATTATTGTTTTAGATCAACTCTATCAACCTGCTGTACAAGATCATTATCAAACTTGGCAAGATACTTTGCAAGAACTAGAAAGCCATTACATCAATTTCATTGCTAACTATTGTAAGAGGCATAAAATTCAACTATTTATCAATGACTGTGAAGGTAATGAATTTATAATAAAGACTGAACGCTCTTGGAAATTTTGGAAAAAAAAGCATATTAATTTATATAACTTAGCTGTTTGAAAAACAAGATAATAGCATTGAGAAATTAGTAATATTATTTAATCTAGTGGTAACTTAAGTTATATCAAAATAACTGACTAAGTGGACTCTTTACGCCACTTGCACCTTGTTTCAAAATATGAGTATAAATTTCGGTAGTCTTTACATCTGCATGCCCTAATTGCTGCTGAACTGTACGAATATCCACACCACTTTGCAAAAGGTGAGTTGCGAATGAATGCCGTAAAGTATGACAACTAATTGTTTTGCTAATTCCTGCATTATGACCTGCTTTCTTAATGACCTTATTGATAATGGATTCATCAATATGATGACGGCGTAATTTCTTACTGTGTGGATCCACTGATAACCGTGTAGCGGGAAATAAATATTGCCAGCCTAACGTTTTATTTGCAGACAGAAATTTACGTTCTAATGCATACGGCATCCATACACCTGCATAAGTTGGGTTTTCCAAGTCTTCAGCTAGGTAAACTTTAACACGCATAATCTGGCGCTCAATAGCAGGTAATAATTCCTCTGCTAATGTCGTAAGACGGTGTTTAAAACCTTTACCATTCCATACACGAATTTGTTTCATATCTAAATCAATATCTTGAACCCGCAAACGCACTAATTCCATTCTACGTAGTCCAGAACCATACAAAATACCAATAGGTAACTTATAAGAAGTGGGAATATAATTAAACAAACATTTAACTTCTTCTTGTGTTAATACAACAGGTAGTTTAGTTTGCTTTTTAGTTCGAGTAAATGCACTAACATCACCTAAGGGCTTTTCTAAAAATTTCTCGTACAAAAAGACTAATGCATTCAATGCAACAGACTGTGTACTTGGTGCAACATTACGCTGAACAGCAAGATATGTAAGGTATTGTTCCACATCTTTAGCACCTAATGTTTTAGGATGTTGTTTATTATTAAAATAAATAAAATCCTTAATCCAAGAAATATAAGTCTTAATCGTGCGTTTACTATAATTACGAGCCAACATAAACTCATAAATTTCTGTTAAAAAAGGAGATTTGTACATAAAAATAAAACCAAATGGGCAAAAGTTGACTATATTTATACACTTATTTAGGATAATATTAACTAGGCAATAAGCTCACATAACAGTTTGATCAGACGAAAGGTAGTAACTATTAAGCCTTTTAACAATAAAGACTTAGAAGTGAATCTTGTTAAGTTAGATTAGGTAATTATTTGGGCATATTTCTAGATAATATTGTTTTGTAGGACGGAGTCCTATAAAACATGCTGTTAGCTTCTTCAAATCAAAAGAGTGCGCAACTAATCTCTGCTTTACTAATTATTGTATATACATTAATATTCGCCTTTTGAGGTGCCTATGCGTAAAAGAGGAAGACCATTAAAAAATGAAAAGGCTTGTCTAGTTTTACCTCCAATTCGTGTGACGAAAAGTCAAAGCGATATGTATAGAAAGGCCGCTGAGATCCAAGGTAAAAATTTATCTTCTTGGCTAAAAGATATTGCAGACAAAGAGGCTAAAGTTATTTTAGGAAAACAAATATATGAAAGTGCTTGATACATTTGCCGGAGCTGGAGGATTCAGCCTAGGGTTTGAAATGGCAGGCTGTGAGATAGTAGGAGCAATTGAAATTGATGCTTGGGCGTGTGAGACATTCTCACATAATCACCCAGAGGCTACTGTCATAAGAGCAAGTATTGAAAAGTTATCAGACGAAGAGATTCTCGAAAAATTCCAAAACAACAAGCCTGATATCGTTCTTGGCGGTCCCCCTTGTCAAGGCTTCTCAATATGTAATAAAAATAATGGTGACCCTAAAGACCCAAGAAATACATTATTCGAAGAATTCATAAGGGTTGGTAAGGTATTGAGTCCAAAAATTATGATAATGGAGAATGTTCCAAACCTTGTAAAGGCTAGAACTGCCTCTAAAGAGTTGGTGATAGAGATAATTAAGAAGGAACTTGAGAGTTTGGGGTACTTTGTTTATTCAAAGATTTTAGAGGCTGTGGATTATGGGGTGCCTCAAATTCGAAAACGACTTTTTGTAATTGCATCGGAAGTGGCGCTGAATAATCCTTTTCCTAAGCCTACTCACGCGGTCAGTGTTGATGATTTATTTTCTGTAGGCCTAGAAAAAACTCCGACATTATGGGAGGCAATATCTGATTTACCAGAAATCGAGGCAAGAGAAGGAAGTGAAGTCATGGAGTATACGAAGGAGCCACAAAATGAATTCCAGCGAATGCTAAGGAATGGAGCCAAAAAACTATACAATCACTTGGCAATGAAACACTCTAAAAGAATGGTTGAGAGGTTCGCGGCAATGTCATGGGGGCAATCAGGTTCTGATGTTCCAGAGCATCTGAAGCCATATAAAAGAAATTCAAATGGGGTGATCTCTGATAAAGTTTACGACCAAAATAATAGAAGAATGCATCCTAACCGACCTTGCCATACTATACCAGCATCTTTCTATGCAAATTTTGTTCACCCATATAAGAATCGCAATTTTACTGCCAGAGAGGGCGCTAGAATACAGACCTTTCCTGACACATATGTTTTTAAAGGAAAGCCTACGGTAGTAAGTCATAAGCTGCTAGCTAGAGAGGGAAGATTTGACGAAAAATATCTATGTCAATACAACCAAATTGGGAATGCGGTCCCACCTCTTTTAGCTAAAGCGGTGGCCAATAATATCCTAGCTCAATATCAACAGGAGACAGAATCGTGTTTGTGCATGGGAACAATTTAGAACAAAAAGAAAATCATAAGACAAAATATCGCGATGATGTTTCTAGACAATACCTTGCTGAAATACGTGAAAAATATAATGAGTGGAAAAAGGCAAATGAAGAGTTGGTTGGGCCAACCAAGATCCTCCATCAAGATGATAATAGCACTATTATCAGCAGAGTTAATTTATTAAATGAATACAAGGAATTTTTGGATCAACAGCATTACGCGGAGAAGTTTGATTCGCGATCTAATCTCCATTCCTCTGTTCTTGAAGAATTTATGTTTTATTTATTCAGAGACTTGGTGAAAAGCATTTCAGAGCATGCCCTTATAGGAAAATCGCATTCATTTAAAGATATTTTTTTTCGGGCATCTAATTATGAAAGTATGGTTAAAAAACCAAATGCTTTGATTGAAGTAAAAGATCATGACTTCTCAATTGGATGTAGCATTACCTCTGAAATGGTTTGCAACGGGTCAGATGAGGTAGAAGTTCATAAATGGGATATACCGGCAATTGCAATTGAGTGTAAAACTTATCTCGATAAAACAATGCTCCAAGATGTATCTACTGCGGCCGACCAGTTGAAACAAAAGAATCCTAACGCAATGTATATAGTGGTTTCAGAATGGTTAAAGC
>JALWYT010000057.1 GCA_026992705.1 Thiotrichaceae bacterium | reverse complement strand
CTAGAGCGTCGCATACATGATTTACGTCTGACTCGCCAAGTCGCTATGCAAAGCCTACCTAGCATCCGTTTGGTACAGGAAAATGATAAAACACTGGTCGCTAAAATTGATTCAACATTAATCAATACCGTACCGCTATGGAAAAACCAATTAGCTCAAGCTGTCACCATTTTCCGAATGGGTTCTGCGGCTGAAACGGTCAAAGAAGCCACAGATTTGACTAATGAACTGCTAGAATCCAATGCAGAAAACTTACGCAAAGGCAATGCCGAAGTTCGTAAACAATTAGAGCGTGGCGTATTTGATGTAGAATCCGTGAAAAAAGCCAACGAAACTTTAATTGCAACCATTGACGATAGCCTACGTATTGCTGATGAAGGCAAAGCCGCACGAGCCAAAGCCGAGGCAGAAATCAAGCAAATGGAACAAGAACTTCGCGAAGCACTGATCGCCAATAAAGCTAAAGCAAAACAATTAGAACAACAGCAAGCATAACTACTCAGCGTAATTTATATAAAAGCTGCTAAGTGATTGCTTATTCGGGCTTAGGCAGCAGGGAAGCTGCCTAAGAGCTTACAGGGATGTATTAACAGCGTCCCGAATCAGTAATCACTTAGCAGCATCACCACTGATTATGCTAAGCAGTTCCCAACAAGCTAAAGAACAAACAGGAGCATAAGGCATTATGGGACTTTGGGATAAATTAATGGGTGAATTTATTGATGTTATCGAATGGACAGATGACAGCAATGACACCATGATATACCGCTTTGAACGCTACAATAATGAAATAAAATATGGAGCAAAACTCACTGTTCGTGAGTCACAAGTTGCTGTTTTTATTAATGAAGGAAAAATTGCTGACGTACTTACACCGGGTATTTATGAACTAGAAACCAAAAACCTACCCATCCTTTCTACCCTACAACACTGGGATCATGGTTTTGAAAGCCCATTTAAAGCAGAAATTTATTTCGTTAATACCAAACGCTTTGTCGATCAAAAATGGGGAACAAAAAACCCCATTATGCTACGCGATAAAGAATTTGGAGCCGTCCGACTACGCTCTTTCGGAACCTATAGCTTCCGTATTACAGATGCCGCTCGCTTTATCAAAGAAATCGCAGGCACAGACGGACACTTTACCACCGATGAAATCACTGACCAACTTCGTAACTTAATTGTCTCTCGCTTTACCAATATCGTTGGAGAAAGTGGCATCCCTGTACTCGATTTAGCCGCAAATTACGACCAACTTGGTAAATTTGTCACCCAACGCATAGCCGATGAATTTAAAGAATACGGCTTAGAGCTTATCCGCGTATTAATCGAAAACATCTCACTCCCCCCAGCGGTTGAGGAGGCTCTCGACAAGCGTACTAGCATGGGCATGATTGGCAACTTAGATGAATACCTAAAATACCAATCTGCGGAATCACTTGGAACATCCAGCGGTGCAGGCAACTCAGCAATGGATATGGGTATGGGCTTTGCGATGGCAAACAAAATGGCTGACAGCCTCAATCAACCCTCACAGCAAACACAAGCTGCCCAAACACCGCCGCCAATCCCTGAACAACAACGCTGGCATATTGCTATCGACAACCAAGCGACAGGACCTTATGAACTCGACAAAGTAAAAAGCCTACTCAAAGAAGGAAAAATCACTGCAGACAATCTAGTCTGGACAGAAGGCATGGAAAACTGGCAAGCCGCAGGCAAAGTCGAAGCCCTCAAACCACTATTCGACCAACCCACACCACCGCCTTTGCCATAAAAATATAATGGGCATGAACTCAAATAATAATAAAGACAAACACTTCCCCTGCTCCCAATGCGGAGCAGACCTCACCTATTCGCCTAAAGATGGTGAACTGGTTTGCGAATATTGTGGCTACCACAATCCTATCCCTGAATCTAATCAAAAGATTTATGAATACAGTTTTTCCGAATCACTAAGAGCTTTACACAAAAGTAAACAGGCACAACAAGACACTAAGCGTATTATCAATATCATACAATGCACATCCTGCGGTGCTCGCTTTGAATTGCATGATAATGAACATGCAGGTAGTTGCCCATTTTGTGATAGCCCTGTTGTACGAGATACGGAAGAAGCCCGCTTTTTTCATCCTGAATCCCTATTGCCCTTTGTTATCACAGAAAAACAAGCCAAAGCTGCATTTGATAATTGGATTGCTAGCCGTTGGTTTGCACCAGCAGCCTTAAAGAAAAAAGCTCGACGTGATGACGAATTACTTGGCATCTACCTCCCTTATTGGACATACGATAGCCAAACTTATACCAACTATATCGGGCAACGTGGCACGATTTATTATGAACGACAATATTACACCGCCATTGTCAATGGTCGCCCTGTGCGACGAATTCGCTCAGTTCCACGCATTCGTTGGACT
>JALWYT010000056.1 GCA_026992705.1 Thiotrichaceae bacterium | reverse complement strand
AAGTTTATATTGGTGCACTGGAAAAGCTCGCTCAAAACGTATTCCTAGCTGCCCCCACGCCCGCCCAATATGCCGCCCTTGCCGCATTTAGCGATGAAGCACTCAGTGAATTAGAGCAACGCCGACAAACCTTCGCCAAGCGTCGAGATTATTTATATCAAGCCCTGTGTGATTTAGGCTTTGAAATCGCCAATAAACCCGATGGAGCTTTTTATCTCTATGCAAAATGTACAAAATTCAGCGACGACAGCTTCCCATTTTGCCATGAACTATTAGAAAAAACAGCCGTTGCCATCACTCCCGGCATTGACTTTGGCGAGAACCAAGCCAATCAATACATTCGCTTCGCCTACACCGCACCGATTAAAGATATGCAAATTGCAGTAGAGCGATTGAGTAAATATTTACTGGGTTGATAGTGTTATTTTTGATTTTATTCGATTTTTTAATCTACTTAATCAATACTATAATATATTTTCCTGTACAGAAAAAATAGAAATATAAGTAGAAAAGCAAGCGTGTTATTCATTGAAAAGAGGGTATTGTTTTATTTTTGCCATACCTTTTAACTCTCTGCTCATCTGTTAGCTTGAGCGGAGTTAAAGTTGATCGTTTTGTTCTGGTGATCTTGAAGTATTATAAGTAATATCTTGCTATTGCTCTATTGCTCTATTGCTCTATTGCTCTATTGCTCTATTGCTCTATTGCTCTATTGCTCTATTGCTCTATTGCTCTATTGCTTGTAAAGTAATTTCTACGCGACGGTTTTTGGCTCTACCATATTCTGTATCATTGCTTGCAATCGGGCGGGTTTCGCCATAGCCAATTGCTCGCATACGGTAGGCTTCAACACCTTGGTCAATAAGGTAGTTTCTTACGCTATAGGCTCGCCGTTCTGATAGACGTTGATTGTAATCAGAACTACCTTGGCTGTCAGTATGTCCTGCAATGATAATGTGAGTTTTATTAAATTGTGAAAGTGTTGATGCAAGATTATTAAGTGCTGTAAATGCTTGTGGTTTTATTTGTGAACTATTGGAATCAAAGGTGATATTGTCAGGCATATTCAGTACAATATTATTACCCTGACGTTCTACCTCGATACCTGTCCCTGCTGTTTGCTGACGCAACACTTCTTCTTGTTTATCCATATAAGAACCAATACCTGCTCCAATTGCAGCACCCAGTGCTCCACCAATAACGGCTCGTTTATCATCGTGGTTGCTGGTATTTTTTCCAATGACTGCACCTGCTAAACCACCAATAATAGCCCCTTTTTCAGAACGTGTCATTGTGCCGTCTGAAGCACAGCTTGAAACAGCGATAGCAATAACAGTTGTTACAATAATTTTTTTCAACATAATTTTATTCCTATTTCTATTTAATAGATGTTTGTTAGTTTTAATCATTTTCTTTAAGTTCCAGTATTATTTATCTCACCTATTAACATTTGATGTTTATTTATAAGCCGATGGGGAGGAATGCTTAAGTTTCGCACTCTAGCATTACTTTTTAATACTTTGCCAGAACTATCATATAGGTAACCTGAACAAATATCTTTTAAATAGTGTTTTGTTTTAGTGTCAGTAGTAAGTGGGCAATTTACATCTCCACCTTGGTTTATAAAAACAAAATATTTATTATTTCTATTGTGAATATCAACTTGCTCTAACATTGCTACAGTACGATGGAGAATAGCAATGTGTTGATTATTCCAATGAACAGTTTTAATTTCACCAGCAGACAATTGAGAAATATCAACAATAATTGGTTTAGTAGATGCTTTTTTATGGTTCGTAGGTGCTGGTGATAATAGTGCCGTACGCAATAATGAAAATGCTAAAGCCGATAACCCAATAAAAGCAAGGGACTTTAGTATAATCCGATATACCTGTTTTTTATGTGTTGATTGTTTCTTCATTATCCAATACAAGGTGGAAAAGTTCAAATTCATCTCAACCTTATCATAATGATAATATTGTTGTTAATAATTGGTATATTTGTAATTAGATAGAAAATTGAGTAGGTCTTGATCAATCATCAATAATGGAACTGGCTTACTGTTTATTTTTTTACTATAGCTAAAGTTTCTAATATATCCTAAAACTTTAGGAGGGGAGCTTTGATATAAATCATTGATTATTACTAAATCAGTGTTAAGTTCTGTCAGAAATATCTTTGGTAACAACTCAATTTCAGTCACAGGTAATAATAATGCTTAATATTGAACCTTCATATCCACATAAAACTGCATTTTTGCAACTGGGTTTTCGCCCGTTTTTTGCAGTTGCAATGGGAAGTGGCGTTTTGCTTATTATGGCGTGGATGTTGATTTATTTCTCTGGTTGGACACTCCCTGCTAAACAATATAGCAGCATTCAGTGGCATGCTCATGAGATGATTTTTGGTTATGGCATGGCTG